>JAFTLD010000075.1 GCA_017452945.1 Clostridia bacterium
CTTGAATAGATGCACTACCAAATTGTGCAGAAGGAGGTGTCAAACATGGCAAAATGCAGTATCTGCGGAAAGGGCGTTGTTTACGGTGCAACTGTTTCCCACTCTCACCGCAAGACCAACAGAACCTGGAAGCCCAACATTCGCAAGGTAAAAGCAATCGTAGACGGTACCCCTAAGACCGTTGCCGTATGCTCTCGTTGCCTTCGTTCTCACAAGGTTACCCGCGCATGATTGATTGAAAGTCAAATCGAAGGGATGCCGATATGCTCGGCATCCCTTCGATTTTTATTTTGAAAGGTGATTTATGCTTGTCTTTACCGATTGTCGGATTTCCCGCGAGGCCGCGCAGGGACTGCTCTTACATGGCCACACGCCGCTTCCCTGTCCGCCGCATCCGTCACTGGACCCGGCCATTGCATCCCATCCCGACATGCTGCTGCTTGTCACGCAAGGCGGCATTTTTACGCATGCGGATTATGCCCCCTTGCTGCATGAGCTATCTCCACGGCTGCCGCTTGTGCCGATTGCTCAGTCAGTGCAAGCCCAATATCCGCGCGACGTGCTGCTGAATGCCGCCTTTATCGGACAACGCTTGGTTTGCCGCCCCGACGCAACAGCCGCTGAGGTGCTGGATCTTGCACGAAATAAAGGCGTCTGCATCCTGCCTGTGCGGCAAGGGTACGCCAAATGTAATACATGTATCGTTTCGGAGCATGCAGTCATCACCGAGGATAAATCCATCGCAAACGCCTTGGCAAACACCGACCTGGATGTACTCCTGATCGCTCCGGGACACGTGACTCTACCCGGATATGCCTACGGCTTTATCGGCGGTGCTTCCGGAAGCGATGGCAAGCACGTGTTTTTCTGCGGAAATCTGACTGCGCACCCCCAGGGAGAACGCATTGCAGCCTTTTGCGCAGCGCACGGCAAGCAGGCAATCTCCTTGGCAAACCATCCTTTGACCGACGTAGGCTCCCTGCTCTTTTTCAAATCAGCGTCCGAGCAGTGAGGCAAAAAGCCCAATCCACCGACTTGTCAAATTCTCATATAAAAAACGCCTGTGATAGCACAGGCGTTTTTTATATGGGATAATCTTGGAATTAAGCCTCGTAAGCGTCAACCAGCTTGTTGCCGTTGTCGCAGAGTACGTAGAAGCTGTAGATCGGTACGAAAATCAGGATCGTCAAAACGATGGGGTTGGAAGTGGGAGCCAGAGCAACGCCCTTAGCCTCTGCCAGAGCCTGAGCCTGCTTCATATACAGGAAGTACCAAACGATAAGGAAAATACCGCAGGTAACGCAGCCCAGCAAGAATGCACCGATAAAGCCCATAATCTTCTTTTCGCCAATCTGTTCAGCCATTTCATTCTGCTGCTTGCTAAGTTTGTACCACATGTAGATCGAGTAAATGCCAAAGGTAACAATGTTGAGCAGCAACGCTGTAATCCAATTGAACTTCTTCATATGTAACTCCTTTTGTACGGTAAAAGTTTTCCCAAAAGGGTATGCACCGTACTGTACCTAATATTTTATCATCCGTTCATAATTATGTCAAGACCTATTTGTATATTTTGTGCGCAATTTTTTCACATTTCCGTCAAAAACTGTCCCAAAACAGGTGATTGTGATTCAGAATTCCAAATTTCTGTTTCTCTTCCCTATTGAAAATCTGCGTTTGATATGTTATAATGAACGTAACATCCAAATTTTACGGAGGACGCGGATATGCATCATACGAAAATCAAGCTCATCTTGCTTCTGCTTTGTGTAGGCACGCTGCTTTGTGCGTGCAATCCTTCAAACGGGCCTTCGGGAATCACACCCGAAGATACCACCGAGCCCACTGAATCCACTGAACTCGGACAGACCGACACACAGCCCCAAGACGAGCAGACCACCGAAGGAGAAACCGAAATGATCATCAATACAGCCACAATTTATCCCATTTCCTATGACGGCATTGAAACCACCAAGACCTTGAGCAAATTTATCAAAGAGGTGGACTACGCAGACGGCTCACACAACAACGAAGCGCACGACGTGGGCACCATCATCTCGCCTTATTTCACCGTCATGATCAACGGGCAGGAGGTTCCCTGCTATTCGGTACGAACCTCGCGCGGCGCACACAGCTTTGCTATGCTTGATGCAACCGATGAAAGCTTCCCGCTCTCGGTCCAAGTCAGCACCAAGTTTGATGCCGAGCATTATAACGTCATGCCCCTTTCCTACGGTGTCACCGCCACCCTCAAGGATGGCAGAAGCGTATATTCCGAGATTCCCTCTTACGGAAACTACACCTTAGTCCCCGATGACGACATTGGTCACGCGCTGACCGTGTTCGTGCGCGCCAAGGAGGAATATACTGCCCCCGATGGCTACGAAGTCATCAAGGTCGCCCCGGGTACACACGACCAGCCCATTGAGTTTACCGCCGAGAAGCAGGTTATTTACTTCGAAGCAGGCGTACATGAGCTGCGTTACGCCATCAATTTCAAATCCAATACCGAGGTTTATTTTGAGCCCGGTGCACATATCATTGCCACCATGCCCGATGCAAGTGTGGAAAAGCCACTGATGCAAACCGACTGGGCAGGCATGACGCGTTGGCGTGCGCTGTTCCAGGGACAGTACGTAACAAACGTGCGCATCAGCGGTCGCGGTTATATCGATCTGAGCCGCATGGATTGGCACGCGCGCTCCCACATTCAGTTTGACCAATGCTCCGATATTACAGTCGAGGGCGTTACGCTCAACAATGCCGCAGAGTGGACGCTGTACTTCACACAGAGCCAAAATATCCAAGTCAACGAGGTCATGCTGTTCGGTTACCGCCAAAACAGTGACGGCATTGCCATTGTGGACAGTGCAAATGCCACGGTCAAGAATTGCTTTGCCCGTTCGGGAGATGACTTGTTTGAGGTCAAGTCCATGTACGGCAACTGCCAGCTCAAGATCGAAAATATCGTATTTGAAAATAACAACGCATGGCCCGACAAGTGCCGCGGCATGGGCATTATCTACGAAAGCCAGCGTGATATGACCGACATTCACTTCATCGGCGGCTCGGTTGCGTTCGCTCCCGCAGATTGGATGGACGATCTGGGTGCTTTGATCATCTTCTTGAACGACGATGCCGTGCTCTCCAACATCACCTTTGAGGGCATTGAAGTATACAGCTCGGTTAAATACCCCATCAACGTTTCCATGAACGAAAACGCGTCCGCACAGATCAAGGACGTGACCTTCAAGGACATTACCGTTTACTGCGACACCGAGCTTAAGGTAGAAAACCGCTCGCAAAACGGCGGCAAGATCCAAAGCGTCCGCTTTATCAACTGCGTACGCGGCGGTCAGATAGTCAACGATAAGGCAGGTCTGAATCTGCGTATTGAAAAGGTTGACGAGAGCGTCATTTCGTACGGAGAATAATTTCATAAACCAAGAACCCGACAGAGATCCGTCGGGTTCTTTTTACTATAAAAATCAGCTCAGCCTATCAGATACTTGAGTGCGGACTGAATGTGCTGATCCCACCACTTCCATGAATGGTTGCCCTCACTTGCCACGTACTCATGCTCTGCGCCAAGTGCGTCAAGATGTGCCGAAAAGCGCTCATTGGCATCAAGCAGCCAATCGTCGGTACCGCACCAGATAAATGTCTTGGGGAAAGCCTTTCCATGCTCTGCCAGCTTGTCTGCAAGATAAAACAGATCGTGCTCGGTACCGCGCAGCTCTGCGGGGCTTTGCATATTATGGTCGAAAATGCATTGCCACTCGGACAAAAGGCCTGTACGCTCCAAGGCGGCAATATCCAAAGAACCCGACAAGGAAGCGCACATGCCAAAGCGATCCGGATGCGTCAAGGCACTCTTGATTGCCCCATAGCCACCCATCGAAAGCCCTGCTATGATATTATCCTCGGGAGCTTCGGACATCCCCTTGAAAAAGCTGCGACATTTATCGGGTAATTCCTCGGTGATATAGGTCAGATACTTCTCACCGCCCACCGTATCGGTATACCAGCTTCTGCCCACCGCGGGCATGACCACCGCGATGTTATACTCGGATGCGTAACGCTCGATGGCGGTTCGGCGCATCCAGATCGAATGGTCGTCCGAAAGCCCGTGCAGCAGATACAGGGTCTTGAAGGTGCTCTCCCCTTTTGCCTCCATGCCGATCATGGTAGTTGCGCGCTCGGGCAGGATCACGTTGACCGACACCTGCACCATCAGCGCATCAGAATGAAACTGCAGTTGAATATACGCCATAATTCCCTCCAGAAATCAGAATTTGATCATATTATGATAGCCGGTCAAGATCCCCTCGCGATACAGGTGCGCATCGTTTGCCACCTGCAGCACCTTGGGATATACGTATTGGCCGTTGCGCTCGAAATTGATCACACTCATTGAGCTGTGGCCAAAGTCAAAGTGCGTGGAGATCACGGGATACGGAATATCCAGCATGGACGCAAAAAACGCGATGCCAAAGCCCTGATGCGCAAACAAAGCCACGCGCTCACGGTTGGGCTGTACGACCTCGTAGCGGCAATTTTTGCGGTCGTGACGATAGCCGAAGCTCAAGAAAAACTCGTCAACCGCAGCATCGATACGTGCAACACCCTTGCCGAAATCATACTTGACCAAGTCGGGGTGCTCATACCACCTCTGCCCCAACGCATATACCTCGGGAGAGCGGAAGATCTCCAGGATATGAGGGTGAAAGAAGCACCAGGAGCGGCCGCCGTCCGGGGTATTAATGCCAAAATCGCGGTGCGCAAGTCCCTCATCTGCCCAAGGGCAAATGGTCATTTCCTTTTTGAGCAGATCGCAGGTCGGCTGTGCCGTCTGCATGGCACGCACGGAGGGCGAAGCGAACACGCGGTCAAGCCCATAGGTCACAAAACGCTTGGACAGTGCCTTTGCCTGCTCGTGCCCTAAGGGGGTCAGAGAGTCGGGATCGTAGATCGGATCACCGTGACGAACGTAAAAAAGTAACATTGAAGACCTCCTTGGGAGTTTTTCTTTATTATAGCACAAAATATCCCATTATGCAATCACTCAAGCATTTATGAAAAAATAAATATTTTTCAAAAAGTGCTTGACAGACAGAGTTTGGTTTGCTATAATATATAGGTCGATAACGCCGGTGTGACGGAATCGGCAGACGTACCAGACTCAAAATCTGGCGATGGCAACATCGTGTGGGTTCAAGTCCCACCACCGGCACCACAAAGAGAGAGGATCAGCAACGCTGACCCTCTCTCTTTTTGTGTCGGTATTGAACGTGGGACTTGAAGGGGGCGCGGCAATGAATGACATGCCGGTGGCATGTCAGAACCGCGCCTGACCGAGGCACGTAGCAACAGGCCGCATTTCCGCGGCTTTTGCGTCGTCGTGCCGAGAATCAAGTCCCACCACCGGCACCACAAAGAGAGAGGATCAGCAACGCTGACCC
>JAFTLD010000076.1 GCA_017452945.1 Clostridia bacterium
CGACGGCATTTGTATTACAAATGCGAAACTGGCAATAAAAACAGAAGAGAGAGTAATGCGGAAGTAAAATTCCGTAAAACTCTCTCTTTTCTGCATTTTTATGAGTGGTATTCTTTGCTATCGCAAAGAGTGATATTGCCCTTCGGGCAGTGATATTGTTCGGCTATGCCTCACAGTGATATTCTATTCGCCGGATAACTCGCGCAGCGAATACCACTCGGCGTAAGCCGAATATCACTGCGAAGCAATATCACTTGCCAGAGGCGAATAGAACTGGCGTGTTCTCCGTTAAGGATAACACGCCAAACGCTCGGTCTTTTTGTGTCAATGCGAGACCGACGCCCACGACGGTCAGGTAGAGCAGCGCTTTTATCCCGCAAGCGGAGAATGGTACTGCCATATGTAATTTTCCTTTGTATTCAGTACGTGATCCTCAAATATTCAATCACCATATGCCAGAGCATAAGCATGGGAACGGACAAGGCCAAAGAGCAAACGATTTCTATGATCCAAGTGATCGCGGTGCTTTTTAACTCTCTTGCAATAAAAAAGTTCAAGGCGCACAGTACGATAATTGCAATCAATGCTAAAAAACCTACAAGTACGCAAAAGGGAACCAATCTCGGATATTCTTCTATTAGGGGCTTGCCGCCAAAGGTAGCTGCGGCAAGCAGCATTCCGAATATGGTCAGAAAGCATTCTGTTCCTAACCCCAACAAGACTGCATACGACACGGTAAAAATTGACGTAAACACAATATTGAGCGCCTTTTTCATGTGATTCTCCATTTCTGCAATAGTAGCTTTTAGAAAGGTACGAATCGATCAAAAATTGCTCAGCACGTCCGCAAACGCGTACAGAAATGCCATACAAACCGCTGCAGATGCAACCGCTTGCCCGCCGCCCGTCAAAACGCAGCATTTCCAATCCGCAAGCTGTACTTTTTTCGTGATCAACCCCTCGATCAGAGAGACTCCCCATGCCACGAACCATAAGGTGTGCAGCAGGAAGCCTATGTACACAAACGAGAAAAAATGCATCAAAAAGCCAAGCGCGGCAAGCAAAGCAGCCAAAACCGATGCCGCAGCCAAGGTGATCATCATTGTTTTACGTGAATTTGTTTTCATAAATCATATTCTCCTTTTTGTTACGTTTCGGGTTCAAACAAATATACTTTTTTGCGTTGTAAAGATGTCAACCTTCCAATTCCGCGTTTTCATCTATGATATACATATCTACAAGTGAATTTTGGTATTCATCAAAATAAACGGATGTGTAATACTCACATTCTTCGGTTTCAAAATTCCATTTGACAACGTAGTAAATGCAAGGATACCCCAAAAAGCCCACCTCAAAGTAGGTTGAGAAATAAATATCACCATTTCGATCAAATACGCGACAGACATTGAATGATGTCAATACGTTGATTCTCATCGTATTTCGGATTTTCTTTCCTTGCTCAAAACTATTCAAAACAGAACGGTTGATTTCTTTTGTTTCGCCTGTTTGATTACAAGTGACGTAAAGACGGTTTCTGGACTCGGATTCGGAAAAGGAATAGTCTTTCGATCTGTTTTTGTTGACCGAATATTCATATTCACGCGTTACATCATCGCTATCGGCTATGGTAGCGGTTTGCGTATCAATATTCCATATGTAATAGATTTGAGCAAATTCATCCTTTTCGGGATCGTCTGTACGAAACCAAAAGCAGTTATCAGAAAAGAAAGCATTGGCGATATCAGCAAGGAGCACGACGGAGCCCAAATGCGTGAATTCAAAGGTTTCGTAGTCAGTAAACAAAAGCTCAACCGACATATTTTCCGGATCATACGTATAGGAGTAAAACCCCTTATCGTCCAGATACTCTATATTGCACTTGCGTCCATTGTACGTGATTTGATCCCTATCATAATGTATCTCGCCAACGACAAGCTGATCACTTGATAAAATAACGCAGTTCTTGGAATATCCAAATGAATCAAACATTTCTATGATACGGTCTTGCTTATTGTCGCTGTAGCCGCAAGAAGAAAAGGTCAAAAGTGCTATGGAACACAGAAACATCGTAATTGCTTTTCTCATTTACCACCGATCCTTTTGCTGATATACTTCCACCCACACGTGCTTATGATATGCTTATCCAAGGGTTTGCTAATGTAATCTATATCGGGATCTTCATAAAACATATAAACGATTTGCTTGGTATCATCGTTAGTTGCTATGAATACCATGTACTTGGGAAATTGTATGTATTTGTAAATATAATCAACCGAGAGCACCCTGAATTTATACCCGTCTATTTCTGCATACGGTGTGCAGGCGTGGTCGAATTCAACCATATCTTCGGTTTGGAAAACATATGTTTGATCCAGCATAGCCTTTTGCTGCTCGTATTCGGATGAATCGTAGGTACACACAAGAGTATAGGTATGCCAACCGAATATGTATTCTTCACGCTGGAATATAAAGTAATCCGTTTTTTGGGGCGTTCCGATCTCATCGAGCCCCGGCATTGCGTCAATTTTGTCCTGCACCTCTGTATATTGTGTAGCAACATCGTTTTGTTCATAATGATCCAAAGAGATGACAGGGCCTATAAAGAAACAAAACAAAACCAAAAATACCAAAGCGGCTAATACGACAATGTCAGCAATGACGCGCCAAACAGCCCTTAATGGATTAAAATTGCACGCTGATAACAATGCCATAGCACTCAAAGGCAGAATAAAAAGACCGAGTATTATGCAAGGAGTCATTATTGCCAGATTGCATAGCTTTATAAATCCTTTTACGATAAAAAACGAAGGAATGATGCAGCTGATCGCAAACAGTATGATCCGTGAAGTAGAAACCCACTTTTTGTTGCTACTTTGATCCATTTATGCCCCTCCTTTAACGGCAGTTGGCTGCACTTGCAATGCCTCCTGTTGTTGCTCGTTGACCTCCGCGCTTGTCTCAGGCACATACTCCAAAATATCCGCAGGCTGGCAGTCAAGCGCGCGGCACAGCGCGTCCAGCGTGCTTAGTCTGACCGCCTTGGCGTGATTGTTTTTGAGAATGGATAGGTTAGCAAGCGTAATGCCCACCTTGTCGGAAAGCTCGTTCAGCGACATTTTGCGCTTTGCCATCATAACGTCCAGGTTAATGATAATCATATCGGTATATCTCCTTATATCGTAAATTCATTTTCTTGTTTGATCTCGGCTGCCTGCCTGAGCAAATGTCGCACGATCAGCATGCAAATCGCAAGGGCAAGCGCGAGGCACACCGCCAAAAGTGCCATTTGAAACTGCGGGATCAGCAGAGTGAACAGGATTGCCTCTCCAAAGCAGCATAGGGAAATGCCAAGCAGCAGAATTCCAAAGCCCTTGGTATGCTCACGCTTTTTGATGACACCAATCAACAGCCAAGCCACCAAAGCATCACACACAGCGGCAACCGCCAGCATGGCGTAAGCATCCAGCAAAATCAATTGTCGCCCCTCGGCATCCAACTCGTTTCGGTTACCGATCTGATCCGGGATATCGATCAGCCCGGATACCACGGGCGGCAGATAAAGCGCGATCAGTACAACAGCGGCCAATATGCCAACGCACGCCACAATGCCCGTGATGGCAAAGGCGTTTTTGATGTCAAGCTTCAAAATTCTCACTCCTTGTCGTGTTTGCTATATGTATTATAACATGGAAAATATTGCAAGTCAATATGAATTTATTGAAAATCAATAAATTTCGCAGAATTGTCACAATGCACAATTATGTAAACACGCCCTTGTGCATTTTGAAAAATCTCTTGATTTCTGTCATATTATTTGCTATAATAGTATCAAATGAAAAGGGAAGGAAACGTTATGCAAATATTTGACATTTCCCAAGAGGTATTTTCCTGTGCGGTCTATCCGGGTGATCCCGCGCCCGCGCGTGAGGTGCTTGCAAGCCTTGATGCGGGTGACGTTTGCAATCTGACCTCGTTTTCCATGTGCGCCCACAACGGCACGCATATCGATGCCCCCGCGCATTTTATCAAAGATGGGGCAACAGTTGACGCACTGCCGCTTGATGTGCTGATCGGTAAGGCCGTCGTAATCTCGCATACGGGGGATATCACCGCTGACGATGCGCACCGCATGCTGGAAACGGTGGGAAATATCAAAAAGCTGCTGATCAAGGGCAACGCCACGCTTTCGCTCGAAGCAGCCGAAGTGCTTGCGCGGGCAGGGCTCGACCTGTATGGCAACGAATCTCAGACCGTAGGCCCCGAATCCGCACCTATGGCGGTGCATCTTTCGCTGCTTGGCGCGGGCGTCGTGCTACTGGAAGGTATACGTCTTTCGCACGTACCCGACGGCATCTATCTGCTGCATGCTGCACCCATCAACTTAGGCGGAGCGGACGGTGCGCCCTGCAGAGCAACACTGTTAAAACTGTAAAAATGAAAAGGAGAACAAACTGTGTCTGAATTTCTTGCAACACTTGAATCCATCCACCCCATCCTTGTCTGTCTGTTGATCTGCGCAGCCAAGATCGTGGAGATCACCATCCAGTCGCTCAAAACCTGTATGATGGTCAAAGGGCAGCGCCTCAAAGCCGCAGGATTGGGCTTTATTGAGTGCATTATCTGGGGACTTGTCGTGTCCGGTGTCATTGCTACACTGGGCGATAATCCCTTGCGTCTTGTCTTTTATTGCGCGGGTTATGCAACCGGCTTGTTCTTGGGCTCTACCATAGAAAGCAAGATTGCGCTGGGTACTTCCAACTTGGAGCTGATCGCAAGTGACGAAAGCACCGAAAAGATCACGGCTTACTTAAAAGAGAACAACCGCGGCTATACCGTGTTTGCAGGTCATGGCTCGACCGACAAAATGAACATGATCTTTATCGTGCTGCCGCGCAAGGAAACCCCCAAGGTGCTGCGCGAGATCCGCAAGTGCTGCGACAATAAGGTGTTTGTGGTCGCGTCCGAGGTCAGCAAGTATGCCGGTGGCTACGGTATGATGAAATAACTGCGCAAAGGAGAGCACCGTGGCAAAAAAGAAGAAAAAAACAGCACCGTTATCCACGTTGGATAAGGTGATTTACGGCATAGTCAAGGTTTTGCTTGTCGTTGCGAATTTAGCAGGTCTCATTCTGTTTGGCGTATGTACAGCACGATCACACCGTTGTTTGGAAACAGAAAGCACCAATCTGATGCGAACAAGCATATCATAGAGAGCGCCCCGTTGTTTTCCAAGCGTTTCTTTTCGGAAATGAGTGCGGAAAAGAAAAAGGTGCTGATCAAAAGATTCGGTGCATGGATTTTGGCTCTTTTTATCACAGCGGGAGTCATGGGCTTTTCCTGGATGGATAGGCAAACGGTGCAATCGGACGGTGTACTCAGACAATATAATGGCTTTAACGTTGTAACGAACGATCTGCCCTTAGAGCAGGCAGATCAGATCAATATTTCCGTATACGCAGCCGCGAACATGGTGACGATCTGTTCAAAAACTCCGATTATCATGCGGTCAAAGAGCTGATCGATTCGTCGAAATTCTATTCCGATCGCGAAAAAGAGCTTTTGTTTGAGATATTGGTATAAAGATAAGGTTGATATTCAATCTGAGTGCAAACAAACGAAAAAAAACAGGGAACGATAAAAAGCCAATGCCTTGAAGGCGTTGGCTTTTCGTGTCTGTTGGGATATCATGTGAGCAAACCGTTTCCGTTCTTTTTTGTGCAAGTAGGCGCAAAAAAGAACCAAAAAACGCCGTAAATGGAGTTTCGCCTCTGCGGAGGCGACCAAGGGCTCTGCCCTTGGAACCTGCAAGCCTTTGAAAAGGCTTGAGCGAAACTTTTATCCTGTGTGGCTTAGATTAAGATTGTTTGGCCGCCAATTTCCGCACAAAGTCATTGATCTCGTTGCCCACCTGTGTGATCTCGTCCCAGAATTCCTTGGCGGTCATGCGCGAGATACCGTAGCTGACGGCAGAGAACTGCAGCAGTCTGTCGCCCGTGACCACTCGGATGCTGTAATCGGGGCCCAGGTCGTGCATGATCTGCTCGATATACGCGTCCGCCGTCTGATCCTGCCTTGTGTACACCACGCGATAATCGTCGTGCAAAATCTCCGAGCCCGCACTGTCCTTGACCAAATACGCGTCAAACACCAGCAACACGTCTGTCTTGGTAAAGGCGTGATAATTGCTCATGACGTCCATCAGCGTCTCTCTTGCTTTCTCAAGGCTGTAATTGGCAATTTCCTGAAGTGCGTCTGCCGAATAGATCACGTTATAGCCGTCCACGATCAGCAAATTCTTGGGTGCCTTGATCGCTTTTGCTCGCTTGGGTGCTTTTCCGTTTGCCACCGTGATCTTGGGCTCGGTATATTTCTTTCTGCGGATCGGCCCAAATTCGCGCAGCATGATTGCCTCCAAGTCCTCATCGCTCAACTCATATTTTTTGGCAATCGATTTGACCTTAGGGATAGGAGCAACCGTACTTTGCGAAAGGGAAATGCCCGCATCCAGATGCTTGTGCGCATCCACCTCTTGCCACGGCACAACAATCCCCGCGCCATGTGCGCAGAACACCGAATGCGGTGTATTTTCAAGGTCGCTCTCGGGATCGTATCCCGCCTTTGCGACAATCTCGTCTGCATTGTGGCAGGACTCGTATCCGTCCGAGGTGCAGAACAGTCTGCCGTTCCCACGCGTGTAGGCAATGACCTCGCGCGTGTAATCGTGTAAGGTTGCCACGGGGCCGCGCCCTGTGATAGTGGTTATCTCTTCGCTGCTTGATTCAACTTCAAATTCTGCCGATCTTGCCTGAAGATCACTCATGGCGCGTCCCGTCATGCCGTTGGGGATTTCCAATCTGAACTTGTAGTAAGGCTCCAGCAGGATGCATCCTGCCTTCATCAGGCCGTGTCGCACCGCGCGCAAGGTCGCCTCGCGGAAGTCACCGCCTTCGGTGTGCTTGAGGTGCGCCTTGCCTGCTACCAGTGTGATCTTTGTATCTGTCAGGGCAGCGCCGATGCTTGTGCCGCGATGTGTTTTTTCGTAAAGATTATAAAGGATCAGCCGCTGCCAGTTGAGATCGAGATTGTTTTCCGATACGCGCGAGTCAAAGATCAATCCGGTTCCCTTGGGCTGCGGCTCCATGAGCAGCTGCACCTCGGCATAATGGCGCAACGGCTCAAAATGTCCCACACCGATCGCCTTTGCAGCGATCTTTTCTTTATAAAGGATTCTGCCCGTATCCAACGTACATTCCACACCGAATCTCTCCGAGATCAGGCGTACAAGCAGCTCGATCTGCACCTCGCCCATCAGCCGCGCTTCTATCTGACGCAATTCCTCGTTCCAGAAAAGGTGCAGGGAAGGCTCTTCCTCCTCAAACTCCTTGAGCTTGGGAAAATATACGGCTACGTCGCACTCGGGCGGCAGATTGATGCGGTAGGACAGAACCGGCTCCAGCACCGGCTTGCAGGTATCCGCCTCCATACCGAGCCCTTGTCCGATATAGGTAGCCGAAAGCCCCAATACGGCACAGATCTCACCTGCGCCCACGCTGTCCACCTGCTCGAATTTATCACCCGAATAAAGTCTTAACTGACTGACCTTTTCCGTGTATCTCTTGCCGTCGGCAGAAAGGTAGACAACCTCATCGCGTGCCGTCAGCGTGCCGCCCGTCAGCTTGATATACGTCAGACGCGTGTTTCCCGTGCGCGCGATCTTGTAAACCTTTGCACCAAAGCCGTGGTCATTGTAAACGGGGGAAAGGGTATAGCGATCCAAAACCTCCAAGAGAAAATCCACGCCCTGCATACGCAAAGCCGAGCCAAAAAGGCAAGGGAACAGCCGCCGCTGTGCAACCAGCGCAGCAATATCCTCGTTAGCAATTGGTTCCCCTGCAAGAAAGCTGTCCAAAAAGTCCTCGTGTAAAAGTGCAAGCCGCTCGTCAAGTACGCTTTTGTCCTCATCCTCGTAAAAGGCGCAGATGCGGGGGTCCAGCGTGCGGGTAAACTCGTCTGCCATTTCCTGCTTGAGTTTAATGGCTATGTCGGTCTTGTTGACAAAAATCAAGGTCGGTACGCTGTAATATGCCAACAGCTGCCAGAGCGTGCGCGTGTGATTCTGCACGCCATCCGTGCCGCTGATGACCAGAATGGCATAATCCAACAGAGCAAGCACGCGCTCCGCCTCTGCTGAAAAATCTACGTGACCGGGGGTATCCAACAAAATAAAGTCGCATAGCTCGGTAGAAAACCGCGCCTGCTTGGAAAACACGGTGATCCCACGCTCGCGCTCAATCGCGTGCGTATCAAGATAGGTGTTCTTGTGATCCACGCGCCCCAGCGTCCGAATTCTGCCCGAAAGATAGAGCAGTGCTTCGGAAAGCGTGGTCTTGCCCGCATCTACGTGCGCAAGGATGCCAATGGTCAGCTTTTTCTTCATGCCTGCTCTCCTTTCAAAGAATTACTCTAAACATTCTACCATATTTCGCGCGAAAATACAAGTTGTTATTCTCCTTTTTTCGCCAACTGCCGCAAAAGACTTGCATGTGCGTCTGAAATATGCTATAATACGGGAAGCAACAAACAAGGAGTACGATATGAAAAGAGCTTTTATTCGAATATATATTGTCGCGATCACATCAGTCTTACTTGCGCTGACGCTGTGCATGGGCACGTATGCTGCCGAGAGCGAACAGTTCTGTGAGCACACGTTCGGTGAATGGGAGCTGACGATCGTGCCGGACTGCACGCAAAAGGGCGAGGCCGTGCGCACCTGTGCCAAGTGCGGCTATAGCGAATCGCTTGTTGTCACGCGTCCCGGACACGTCCCCGGGGACTTTATCATGGATGCCGCTCCTCAGATCGGTGTTGCGGGTAGCATGAGCCGCTCTTGTACCGTTTGCGGGGAAATATTGCAAACCGAGGTGATCGCTCCGCTGCCCGAACCCGAGTCCGAGCCTGAACCGGAAACAGAAGCACCTACCTTGCCCGAAGAAAACTGGATCGACGTTCCGCTGCCGCTTGCGCTGCTTGCCTTTATTTTGCCAAACTTGATCTTGGTCGCGGTGCTTGTTATTCGTGCGATCAGAAAACGCATTGAAAAGCTGAAGCTCTGATAGCCGTCCGCAAGCTTTCGCCTTTTTCACTAAAAAACAGCACGTTGAATTGTGCTGTTTTTTTATCACATTTTGTTGACAATTCCTACATATTGTGATAAAATGTTGATTAAGGGTCGGACAGGCACAATATGCTGTCCGAAGTCCTAAAATTTCATAAAAGGGGAGTAACCATGGCTAAAAACTTAGTTTATGACATCCATGACAAGCCGAAATTTGGCAATTTGATCATTTTTGCCATTCAGCAGTTGCTGGCAATTCTCGCAGCAACCATCGCAGTTCCCACCATCATCGGTATTCCGACGCAGATTCCCGCCGCTATTTTGGGCGCAGGCGTCGGCACACTTACCTATCAGTTCTTCACCAAACGCAAGAGCCCCGTATTCTTGGGCAGCTCTTTTGCATTCCTTGGCTCGTTGGGCGTCGCCCTTGCTTACGGCTATTGCGGCATTTTGCTCGGTTCTGTCGTTGCAGGCCTTGTATACGTCGTGATCGCGCTGATCATCAAGCTGATCGGCACAAACTGGGTCAACAAGCTCATGCCTCCCGTTATCATTGGCCCCACCGTTACCATCATCGGTCTGTCCCTTGCAGGCGCTGCTATGGGTGACATGGTCAAGGCAAACGCAGACGCTGTCAACGGCGGCTATAACCTCGTGGGTCTGTTCTGCGGTCTGGTCACCTTCCTGACCGTTGTCATCTGCTCCACGCAGAAAAAGTTCACCATGCCCAAGCTGATCCCGTTCATTTTGGGTATTGTTGCCGGCTACGTCGTTGCATCCGTATTCACCGCAATCGGCTTGATTGCTAACATTGAGTATCTCCAGATCATCAACTGGGATCCTATCGTCAACAATTTCGTCAATGCTGACGGTACCTTCAGAGGCTTTGAGGCGTTTATCAGCGTTCCCAAGATTTCCTTGGTTGCTGCGATTCAGGAGCTTGTCAACGGTACGCTGACCGCTGACGTTCTTGCTGCCAACCCCGGTGCTAAGCTGATCGACCTTGGCGGTGCAGTTGAAGTTGTCGTAGCATTCCTGCCCGTAGCACTCGTTGTTTTCGCAGAGCACATCGCAGACCATAAGAACCTTTCCACCATCATCGACCGTGACCTGATCAAGGAGCCCGGCCTTTCCCGCACTCTGCTGGGTGACGGTGTTGGTTCTATTTTGGGTACCGCATTCGGTATCTGCCCCAACACCACCTACGGTGAGTCTGTCGGCTGCGTAGCGATCACCGGTAACGCATCGGTCATCACCATTACGGTAACTGCCATTATGTGCATTCTGCTGTCCTTCGTCAGCCCCTTGATGGTGCTGCTGCAGTCCATTCCTTCCTGCGTCATGGGCGGTGTTTGCCTGACGCTGTACGGCTTTATCGCAGTATCCGGCTTGAAGATGTTCAAGGATCTTGATCTGAACGATAATAAGAACCTGTTCGTTGTTTCCGCAATTCTGATCGCAGGTATCGGTGGTCTGAGCATTCAGATCCCCTACGCACTGGCAGAAAACGGCGCAGTTGCAAGCACCATTCAGATCACCTCTATCGCAACCGCACTCATTCTTGGTATCATCACCAATGCTGTGCTTTCCAAGTTCGATAAGAAGAAGGAAGATAAGTAATCCATCAAAAATGCAGCAGCTGCGCCTTGGCGCAGCTGCTTTTTGTATTGCAATTTTCACGGTTTTGTGATACAATGTAAGCAATGAAATAAAAAGGGGAGAGAACCTATGAAATACGATTTTACGACAATTATGGACAGACGCGGAAAGGACGCGTTGGCGGTCGATGCACTTGGACACGGTTGGGCGCCTGCAGCACCGGGGGAGGGCTTTGATGCGATCCCTATGTGGGTAGCGGATATGAATTTTCCCACTGTTCCGACCGTGCAACAAGCCATTGCCGAGCGTGTGCAGCATCCTGCGTTCGGGTATTTTGAGCCCCGCGAGGAATATTTCGATTCCATCATCCGCTGGCAGGAAAAGCGCAACGGTGTGAAGGGGCTTGAGCCAAAGCATATCGGTTATGAGAACGGTGTGCTTGGTGGTGTTTTGTCCGCACTCAATACTTACTGCTCTCGCGGTGATAACGTACTGGTGCTCAGCCCCTTGTACGTTGGTTTCCGCGGATCGCTGAACAATAACGGGTATCATATTGTGGAAAGCCGTCTTGTACAGGACGAACAGGGAGTTTGGCGTATCGATTTTGAAGACGTAGAGCAAAAGATCGTGCAAAATCATATCCATGCTGCCATTTTCTGCTCACCGCATAACCCCACGGGACGCGTTTGGGAGCATTGGGAGATCGAGCGCATCATGGAGCTGTACCGCAAGTACGACGTGTACGTGGTTTCGGACGAGATCTGGTCGGATATTATCTTAGACGGACATAAGCATATCCCCACGCAGTCGGTCAGCGAGGATGCAAGACAGAGAACGGTTGCGCTGTACGCCCCCTCCAAAACCTTCAATCTTGCGGGCCTGATCGGGGCTTATCATATCATTTATAACGATCGCATCCGTGATCGCGTGGAAAAGGAATCCTCGCTCTCGCACTATAATTCCATGAACGTGCTGTCCATGTACGCGCTGATCGGCGCATACAAAGACGAGGGCTACGAATGGGTGGACGAGCTGTGCGAGGTGCTCTCGGGCAACGTGGATTTTGCATGCAATTATATCGCGGAGCACTTTGAGGGCGTTAAGGTCTTCCATCCGCAGGGTACGTATATGCTGTTCATCGATTGCGGTGAGTATATGGAAAAGCATGGCAAGACGCTTGATGAGATCGTGGCGGCAGGCTGTGACGTGGGTGTAACCTGGCAGGACGGCCGCACGCACGGCGGCACGACGCATATCCGCATGAATCTCGCGCTGCCCCTGTCCCGCGTCAAGGAAGCCTTTGACCGTTTGGATAAGCACGTCTTTTAAGCGGCTGCAATAAGCAACAAAAAACAGAAAAATTTAACAATTTTTGTTGTAGGTATTGATTTTCCATGGCGAATATGATAATATTATATCGTAATTGTAGTAAACACTACATTTTGTTTTGCCGCAAATGTAGTGAACACTACAAACGAGCAAAACAAAAAAGAAAGGAAGAACCAAAATGAAGAAAAGAAAGTTTATTGTGGTTGCATTCTTGCTTGTTGCCGTTGCATTGTTGGGCGTAGGCTACGCTGCATTGACCGACACCCTGACCATCATCGGTAACGCACACATCGACATTGGTGAGGCAAACGAAACCTTTGATGAGAAGATTTACTTCTCAAAAGCAGAAGCCACTTCCTCTACCGGTACCGGTTCTACAGATGACGTAGCAAGCTGCACCACAGATGACGCTACCTTTACTGCAAACAAACTGGCTGTAGTAAATGAAAAGTCTGTGTTTACTTTCACTATCAAAAACGATAGTAACGTAGATGCTACGATTTCTGTTAACGACACTAAACTGTCCGGTGCTGAAAACCCCAGCAACTCCAACACTGATAAGTTCACCGTTGAGTATTCGTATCCGGATGGTATGACTGTTGCAAAGAATGGCGGTACTATTACGGTTGTAGTAACCGTAACCGTTAAGGAGCCCGTTACCGCTGCTACCAGCGCAACCTTCGGTATCGAGCTGACTGCTACTTCCATAGATCCGTAATTGGTTTGCCAAAAAAGCCAAACAAAGATTTGGGTGATTAACTGCTAAGAAAGGAGAACGGCGATGACGCTTGACAGAAAAAAGCTATACATCATTTCTTCTGTAACGCTCGCCGTGCTCCTGATCACTCTGTTTGCACCAATGGGCAGCGGCAGAATTATTGCAGCAATCTTGTTGCTGCCCTTGGCGATCATCACCTGTGCGATGATCAAGAAACGAGTAGCGCTTTCCATGAACGCAAAGCAGGTTCTTTTGCTGATCAGTGTGATCGGTCTGCTTTACTTTGTGTTTTATTACGTCTCCGGTGTTCGCTTCGGTTTTACAAAAACAGGATACGGTATCAATAAACCTGACATTTTGCTTTTGTACATCATTCCCATCGCTGTTATTATTGTTTGTAACGAGCTGATCCGTCACGTTCTATGCGTGCAGAGCGAAAAGTACGGTAGCGTATTTGCGTTCTTTATCTCGTTGTGTACAGATGTGATCATTTGTGCAACTATCCCAGCAGTTACAAACATGTCGACCTTCATGGACGTTGTCGGTTTGACGCTTGTCCCGGGGCTGATGAGCAATTTGCTCTTTAACTATTTGACCGCAAGATACGGTATATGGCCCAATATCGTATACAAAGGATTTACAGTTTGGGCGTTCTATCTGATCCCTTACGGATCGGGTATTTCGAATTCGCTTTTGGGATTCGTCAATTTGATCCTTCCCATTTTCGTTTTCCTGTTTATCGATTCTTTTTACGAAAAGAGAAGACGGTATGCACTGGGGAACACCTCAATGACCTGGCGGGTGTTTTCCGGTGTGCTCACGGCAATTGCCGTTGTTATTATGCTCGGCACTGTGATGCTCATTTCCAACCAGTTTCGCTACGGCTTGCTGGTAGTCGCAACCCCCAGTATGACGGGTGAACTCAATAAGGGTGACGCTGCCATATTCGAAAAATACGAGGACCAACCTATCGTGGAAGGTCAAGTCATTGTTTTTGAAAAAGACGGCTCTATGATCATTCACAGAGTCGCTGATATACAAACGGTTAACGGTACGACCAGGTATTTCACCAAGGGCGATGCCAATGAAGACCTCGATGCGGGCTTCATTCAACGATCGGATATCGTAGGATTGGTGAATTACAAGGTACCGTATATAGGCTACCCAACTCTTTGGATGCGTAGCCTGTTCAAACGATAAAGATAAGGAGGTAAAGGCATGTCCGAGGCTGAAAGATTACGGCGACAAGAATATAAGCGCAACAGAAAAAAATGGATCATAATTCAGTCCATCGCTCTTGCAGTAGTATTGGCGATCGCTCTGACCTGTTTTGTCGTCTATGACAGAATGAACCGCACCTACTATATCGAATATACGGAAAACGGTGATGTTGATTACAAGGTATACCTCAAGGACAATCAGTTCTTCGAAGAAAATTATCTTGGCAAGGATCAGTCTTACGTAGCAAGCTTGATCAAGGAGATCACAGCAGATTTTTCTTACGATCTGAAGATGGATGCATCCTCCGTTGGTTTTGATTATACTTACAGAGTCGATGCGCAGTTGATCATTGCCAATAAAGATACGGGTGACCATATTTTTGCCCCTGTCTATGAGATCGTGCCCCAAACGCAGGCAACCGTTGAAAACGGCAATCTGTTGAACATCGATAAGAGTGTTGCGATCGACTACAATAAGTACAACGCACTTGCAAACGAATTTATCAGTGCCTATGGTCTTAAGAGCACGACAAGCACGCTGGTTGTTACCATGACGGTTGATGTACTCAGCCGTTGCGATGAGTTTGAGGACAATAACGAGAATTCGTATTTTGTGGCACTGAACATTCCGCTCACCGAGGAGAATTTCAGCATTTTCTCAACCTCCAGTACAGAGGAAGAGAACAAGGTGCTGGCTTGCAGCGGCGCTGTAAATCAGAATCTCTTTTTGACTCTTGCGATCGTCATGCTGTCTATTGCAGTGCTGCTTGCAGCGCTCTTGATTGCATTTGTCTATATCACCAGAAATGAAGACGTCAACTACACCAACAAGGTCCGTAAGCTGGTCTCTGCTTACCGCTCCTTTATCCAACAAATGGAGGGTGAGTTTGACACAACGGGATATCAGATCGTACCGATCAAAACTTTTAATGAAATGCTGGGTATCAGAGATACCATTCAGTCTCCGATCCTGATGTTTGAGAATTACGATCAGACCATGACTGAATTTGTTATTCCTACCAATACCAAAATTCTGTATACTTTTACCATCAAGGTTGATAACTATGATGAGATCTACGCAGAACCCGAGGAAGAGCCGATTGAGGAAGAACCGATCGCAGAGGAGCCCGAAGAGGAAGTCGTGATCGTCAGTGAAGACGTACCTGAGGAGGAGATCGAGGAAGCGTTGGCAACGCCTGACGTTGTACTGGAAGAAATCAACTACGTTGAGGATGACGATGAGGACTATGAGGGAACTGAGGAAGAACCCGGTATCGAAGTCGTTGGTGTCGTTTGGCCTGAAAGAGCAAAGCGCAACAAGGTATATCGTTATGATCCTAACGGTGAGCAACTTGAAAAGGGCGATATGGTTCTTGTTCCGACCAGAGACGTGCATAAGAACAGAGAGGTGATCCGAAAGGCAGCCATTGCGCACGGGAACCATAAAATAGACCCTGCGTTACATCCTTACACGCTGAAAAAGATCATTGGTGTTATCAGACATCATGCGGATGCGGTTTTGGCACCCATGCCCAATAACACCGAAGAGAATCAAGAGAACAAAGAATAATTTCATAAAGAAGGGAGAGTGTGGTTATGACAAAGAGAACGATCGTTGTGCTTTGCGCCGCGCTCTCTTTTGCTTTTGTGTTTTGTTTCCTTTCTATGGGATATGCAGCCCTGACGGATACGTTGAAGATATCAGGGTCTGCAGAAATAGAGGTTCCGTACGGACTTTTCATCACTAAGATCGAGCCCCAAAATTCTGCAACAAGACTGGACGTCACAGATATCAGCTTTGCGCAGTATTCCACAACGGTGGATTGTGCGTTGAGCAAATCAAGCAACAATCAATCCGGCTATATCACATATGAAATAACGGTATTCAATAACACCACACGCGAATATGCGTATCGAGACCTGTACTATCAGACCTCGGTTAACGGATATCATAACAACCTGATCTCCAAGAGCAATGCCAACAACAAAATCGGTGTTGTGACCAACTTTCCCGAGGGGAAAATCGTGCCTGCAGGAGAGGAAATGACCTTCGAGGTCACGTATACGTTAGGCTCGTCCCGAAGCTCTTTGCCGTCAGGCACCACGCATAAAACGCTGATCAATTATCAGTTTGGTATCAACGTAGATTCAGAGGCGGATGCGGTGGACGTTGTTCATGAAAAGTTTTTGGATATTCTGAACACGACTTCTACGTACGAAACTCTGGTGGATGTTCTGGATAACAAGTTTGATGGCAGACAGGAATGGACGTCCAACTACGTTGGAAACGTTGGCAGCGCAACGTCAGATGACTCTATGGCAGTCAATACGTTGTTTGCGGGACAGCTGCAGTTGATCATCAATGGAGAAACCAAAAAGGCTACTGTTTTGATCAAGCACGAAAACCTGGATAACAACACCCAAACAGGTGATGATTACGTTGCAACAAATACAAGCAATGGCGGAGTCTTCCGAGGTTACGGATGCGAAATGACGCTGTATTTGACTACGGACGATCTATCGGAGCGAAACGGCTGGGCGCCTGTTTACGTTTCGGTCTTTACCTGTGACAGGGACGAGAACGGGAATATCATCAGCGATTGGTATCTGATCGGTGAGACCTATAAGGGAACTGCCAACATCGTTGGCTATAACGGCGAAGAGGGCGGCACTGGTTCGTTCGTGACCGATAACTGGATCGCAGACGCGGCAACGTATCGTGTGACCGATGATTATTCCTATCAAGTCGCCTCAGGAACAACTATCAAGACGCTGACGCAGACGGTTGATCATGCAATGATTGCAGAATTCCAACAGCTGCTAACGGATGCGAAGACTATGATAGAGGATACGACTTATGCAGGTACAGGTATTACTGTGGTAGAAGAGGCATATGAGAGGGCAGCTCCTTTCTACACGCTTGATGCAAACGGGAATCCTGTGGCAAATGCAAATGTGACCAGAGCGCAGCTTTGTCCCATTGTACGCGATCTTGAAACCAATCTCAGTGTAGCACAGGACAAGATCGACGAGATCACGGGAAACAATTGATCATTTGACCGAAGCACTTGGAATCCGAGTGCTTCGGTTTTCTTTCGTTACCAAAATATTTTTCTGTTAAGGTCTTGCAATCTGCAAATGATTATGATATAATAGATTGAACTCAATCGAATTGAGTAAAACAAATACGGAGGTGCGAAATGAACGCATACGATTTCAAGGTCAAGGCAAGAGACGGCAGTGTAGTATCTCTGGAGGAATATTCGGGTAAGGTATTGCTGGTGGTCAATACCGCAACAGGCTGCGGCTTTACACCGCAGTACAAGGAGCTGCAGGAGCTTTATGAAGAGCTTGCACCCAAGGGGCTGGAAATATTGGATTTCCCCTGTAACCAGTTTGGTGAGCAGGCACCGGGCAGCAACGAGGAGATTTATACCTTCTGCACGGGACGCTTCGGGATTACGTTCCCGCAGTTTGCCAAAATTGACGTCAATGGGGAAAATGCCATTCTGCTTTACAAGTGGTTGACAGAGAATACCAAATTCAACGGATTTGGCAAGTCGCCCATGGCATTGATGCTGTCAGGCGTTATCAAAAAGATCGATAAGGACTACAAAAACAACGGCCTTATCAAATGGAATTTTACCAAGTTCCTGATCGATCGGAACGGTGAGATCGTCGGGCGCTTTGAGCCGACCGACATGAAGTCGCTCAAGGCTGCAATCGAAAAATGCTTGCAAGCATAAGGGGGCAAACATGACTTATGCCGTAAGATATTATACACGTTCGGGCAATACCGAAAAGCTCGCGGATGCCATTGCCATTGCTTTGAAAACACAGTCGCTGCAGGTCAGTGTCCCATTGGAAGAGAAGGTGGACGTGCTCTTTTTAGGCTGCTCTTATTATGCTTTTGACGTAGACGAGGCGGTTAAGGCCTTTGTACATGAGAATCAGGATAAGATTGGCAGTATCGTGTGCTTCGGTACCTCTGCTATGATGAAATCCATGCAAAAGCCCATGTCCAAAGTGGTTGAGGGGACGAGCATTGTACTTTCAAATCGCGAATTTCATTGCAGGGGAGCATTTGGCCCGATGCATAAAAACAGACCTGATGAAAAGGATCGCAAAGCCGCTGCGGATTTTGCAAAAAGTGTGATTGGCTGATTTTGGCGCAAACACTTGCTGTTTGGCAGATAATGTGATAAAATACTCAAAAAGGGGGGATCGGATATGGAAAAATCAGAATATGATGCGCTCAAACTGGATAATCAGCTGTGTTTTCCGCTGTATGCGGCAGCACGCGAGGTGGTGAAAAAATACCGTCCCTTTTTGGATGAGCTTGATCTGACGTATACGCAATACATCGCTATGATGGTGATGTGGGAGCATGAGCAGATCACGGTCAAGGAGCTGGGAGAGAAGCTATATCTGGATTCCGGTACCGTGACGCCTGTGGTCAAAAGTCTGATCGCCAAGGGACACGTGCAAAAGCAACGCAACCAAGCGGACGAGCGCTCGGTGATCGTGTCGCTGACCGAGCAGGGACGCACGTTGCGAAAGTTCGCTGCCGATGTGCCGCACCGCGTAGCGGATTGTATTTCGCTTGATCCAAGCGAGGCTGTGCAGCTTTATACCTTGCTTTATAAGGTGCTCAAATCATAAAAAAAGGCTGAGCCGCGGCTCAGCCTTTTTTGCCGGATATTTTTGTTTGACAATTTGTTTGTCAAGGAGAATTGCATTTACCATGCTTCTATGATATACTATAGAAAAAGATTTGGACAAATATCGGGAATATATGTCAAAAATTCGTCGAAACGCGGTGTAGATAGATGAGGTACAAAGATATCACACCAAAGGACGAAAGGAGTCAAATATGCAAGACCAAGAAATTATTGATTTGTACAACAGGCGCGATGAACAGGCTATTGTACAGACCGAGACCAAATACGGCTCGTACTGTATGAGCATCGCGCAAAACATCCTGCAAAACATGCAGGATAGCGAGGAATGTGTCAACGACACGTGGCTGCACACATGGAATTCCATTCCGCCGGCGCAGCCTAATAATCTGCGCACGTATTTGGGCAAGATCACGCGCAATCTGTCCTTCAACCGTTATGAGATGCGCAACCGCCAAAAACGGGGCGGGGGAGAGGTGATCGTGGCGCTTGATGAGATCGGTGAGGTTGCTGCCCCCGATGCAGAGCTTGCTTCCCAGCTGGAAAGAGAGGATTTTGCACGCATTCTCAATGCCTTTTTGTGGAGCTTGCCCGAGCGCGATTGCAGCATCTTTATCCGCCGCTATTATTACGTGGAGAGCGTGGATGAGATTGCGGAGCGTTATGCAATGAGCAAGGCAGCTGTGTTCAAAAGCCTTTCCCGCGCACGCATGAAATTGCGTCAAGCCTTGGAACAGGAGGGCTACACGGTATGAAAAATCTCCCTTTGTTGAAATGGATGGAGGACATTGATCCGGTTCTGATCGAGCGTGCAGACCGATACGTTTCCAAGCACCGCAGCCGCACGCTGCGCACGATTCTGATCGCAGCCGCAGCTGCTTTGCTGATCCTCACAATGCTGAGCGCGGTATCTTTGATGATGCTGGATTCTTATGCTGAGCAGAATTATCCCGAATACGACGGTACCGTGCTGCATGCGCTTGATTTCGTGCTGACGCAGGACCAAAACCCCGTGGCAGAGGCACTTGGCGAGCAAAACAGAGCGTCCTTGCACACGCTGTTCAATGCATTGCGCGGTATCGAATCCGAGCCTGAGCCAGAGCCCGAGCAAACGACAGGCTCCGAGGGCTTGCTCTATGAGCGATACAGCAACGGCACCTGCACAGTCACGGGCATGGGGGATTGTAAGGACTTGCACGTGATCATCCCGAAAAAATCACCGGACGGTGATACGGTTACGGGCATTGCGATGGGCGCGTTTGAAAATTGCGTCAGTATTACGCGCGTCACCGTTCCCGAAACCGTGACCGTGATCCACGAGGGCGCGTTCCGCGGCTGCTCCAAGCTGACCGAGATCAATATCCCGGACAGCGTGAGTGTGATCGGAGCCGAAGCCTTTAAGAACTGCTGGAAACTGGAAAAGCTGCATATTCCGGATAGCGTTGTCAGCATCGGATCCAACGTCACGGGTATGTGTATCCTGCTGGAGAACATTACGGTCGATGAGGAAAACCTTATGTACTACAGCCAAGGCAACTGCCTGATCGAAACAGGCAGCGGAACGCTGATCGCAGGCTGCGAGAGCAGTGTGATACCCGAGGGCGTGACAAGCATTGCACCGTATGCGTTCTACTGCATGTCGGGCTTGCGCACGATCGTCATTCCCGAGGGCGTGGAAAGCATCGGAGAGGCTGCGTTCCTTGGCTGCTCTGCGCTGCGCGAGGTATCGCTGCCCACTACGTTACAAAGCATTGATTACAAAGCGTTTTCGGAATGTACAACGCTGCGCACCGTCAACGTATCCGAGGGCCTTGTCGAAATCGCTCCCTATGCCTTTGAAAAGTGCGAGCGCTTGGCAAATATCACCCTGCCAAGCACGCTGCAAAGCCTTGGCCAAGGCGCATTTACGGATTGCGCTGCCTTGACCGAGATCGATATTCCGCAGGGAATGACGCTGATCGATATCGGCGTATTTCAGGGCTGCTCCTCGCTTATTCGTGTGGGGATCCCGGATAGCGTGATACTCATCAACAGCTATGCGTTCCGCCAATGCGAGTCGCTTGCATCGATCGATCTGCCGGAAGGCTTGAAAAGCATTGGGTACAGCGCGTTTTACGATTGTGACGGCTTGACCGAGATCGCGTTTCCAAGCTCTATGACAAGCATTCCCGGCAGTGCGTTTGCCGATGCAGATGGCCTGACATATCTTACTATCCCCGACAGCATTTTTGAAATCGGCGTGTGTGCTTTTGCTTCTTGTGACGCTTTGCAGTCGGTATATATTCCCGCAAGCGTGACAAATATTGGCGACTCTGCCTTTCGTGCTTGCAGAGCGCTGACCGAGTTTGTGGTCGCACCCGAAAATCCAAAATATAAGAGCGAAGGGAACTGCCTGTATCACGTTGAGTTTGGCAGGCTGATGTTTGCGAATTCTTACAGCGTCATCCCGGATGGTTTGACGATCATCGGCGAAGACGTATTCAACTACTCTGATGTGAAGGATGTGATTCTCCCAAGCGGCATTACGACGATTGAGAGCAATGCGTTCAATGAGGCAAGCGATATGAAAAGCATCGTCATTCCCGCAAGTGTGACAAGCATTGGCGATCATGCGTTTTATTTTTGTTTCTCTTTGAAGCACGTGTATTACACGGGCACAGAGCAAGAGTGGGAGCAGATCGATTTCGGTGAAGGCAACGAGGATCTGCTGGAGGCAACCGTACATTTTGAATACGTGCCTGAGGAATAAGAAGCGTATTGCCCGAAAATAAAAAAGTTTGTAAAATTGTGTCAGTCTTCCGCCTGTTTGTTGTGAATATAGGTAAGGAGCAATAAACCCAAGGAGGAAGACATGGAAACAAAAATGCAAAAAATACCAAAGAAAGGGGATGCTTATGCAAGACGAGCAGATCATTGATCTTTACAATCAAAGAAAAGAGCAGGCAATTGTGGAAACAGACGCCAAATACGGCCCGTATTGCATGAGCATTGCCCAAAATATTCTTGAAAACATGCAGGATAGCGAGGAATGCGTCAACGACACCTGGCTGCAAACCTGGAACTCGATCCCGCCCGCACATCCGCTGGATCTGCGCACTTATCTTGGCAAGATCACGCGCAATCTCTCGATCAATCGCTTGAAATACCGTATGCGTGAAAAGCGCGGAGGTGGTCAAGCCTTGCTTGCCTTGGATGAGATCGCTGAGATAGCCGCTCCCGACTCGGATATTGCGTCACAGATGGCCAAACAGGATTTTACGCGTATACTCAACGCATTTTTATGGAGCTTGCCCGAGCGTGATTGCAATATTTTCATACGCCGCTACTATTTTGTGGACAGCGTGCAAGATATTGCCAATCGTTACCGCATCAGCCGCGATGCGGTGCTGAAAATTCTCTCCCGTGCCAGAAAAAAGCTCAGAGCCGGCTTGGAAGAGGAGGGATATATCGTATGAATCAAATAACTGTGTTTGAATGGATGAGCGAGATCGATCCCATCCTGATCGCGCGTGCAGCTGCTCCCGTAAAGACAAAGCGCAGCTCCGGTATTCGCACTGTAGTGATCATTGCGGCAGTGCTTGCAGCGCTGATGCTTGTCGGAACACTTGCCTCGGCCGCCATGTTGGATTCCTACGTAGAGCAACGATACGAGGACTACGACGGTACGCTCTTACACGCGCTGGATATTGTGCTGACGCAGGACGATAATGTTGTTTCTTCCTTGCTGCTTGAACAGAACAAGCAAGCCCTGCACGCGCTGTTTGACGCTTTGCGCAGAGCGGACCGGGAGCAGGGAGAGGAGCAGGAAACAAAGCCGCTTGTTCCGTCTGAGGGCCTGGAATTCAAGGAGTATTTTCCCGGCTCGGGGACTTGCCTGGTTACAGGTATCGGAACGTGTACGGACACCGACGTCGTCATTCCGCAAACCAATCCCGACGGCTACGAGGTGATCGGTATTGCAAAAAATGCGTTCCAAGGCTGCGCTGAGATTAAAAGCATTACCACGCCTGACGGCATGCAGTTTATCGAGGAAATGGCCTTTGCAGGCTGCACCACCCTGGAAAGTGTGACGATTGCTGACAGCGTCACACAGCTGAGCACCATGCTGTTTGTCAATTGCGAAAGCCTGAAGACCGTCAAGCTGCCGAGCGGTATAACTAATATCAACTGGCAGCTGTTCAGCCATGCAACGGGCCTTGAAAAGATTATCATTCCCGATACCGTCGAATCGATCGATCCGTATGCTTTTGAGCATTGTACGTCATTGAAAAGCATTGAAATTCCGCCAAGCGTCCAATTCATCGGACACGGAGCATTCAGAAATTGCGAAAACCTTACGTTTATCATACTTCCCGAAGGGATTACCGAGATCAAGATGGAAACCTTTAATCAATGTAACAGCATGACGGGTATCGTAATTCCAAAAAGTGTTACTGTAATAGAACAACAGGCTTTTTGGGTGTGCAAAAATCTCAAGGACATTTACTATACGGGAACACAGGAAGAGTGGGACGCAATTTCGGTAGGATCACTCAACTACGAACTTGATTCTGTTACCGTGCATTTTCCGGAAGAATCGGCAGAGTGAGAAAATTAAGCAGAACGACATGTGTTGATACAAGATATGCGTTAGGGGATTATCCGAATTTTTGTCCGTCATCCTCGAGCGCAGCGAAGGATCTTGACAAAAATTCGATCTTGGAAAAGCAATTGATTCACGCCCTTGCAAGATCCTTCGCTGCGCTCGAGGATGACATAAACCGCTGCGCGGCTATGTCGCAAGGGCTCACTTGATCCGATATCCCAAAACACCCGCCAACGGCTGTGTGCCGTTGGCGGGTGCATTTTATGGAATTGCGTAGGGGCAAAATATTTCGGCAAAGCCGAAATCGATCGTCTGCGGCGTTCAAAGAACGCCACTACGTGTTGGGTTTGGCTGCATTATTACGCGTTCAGCGTCTTTTTGTAGCCGTCAAGCTTGCCAAGCACGTCGGCCTGATCCTTACCGAGCAGCAGGAAATAGAACTTGATCTTGGGTTCTGTGCCGGAAGGACGCACCACAATGACGTCGTTGTTTACAAGCTTAAAATACAGCACGTTGGACTTAGGCAAGCCTGTCGGGATCTTCTTGCCGGTTGCAAGCTCGGTAAAGGTTTCAGTCTTGTAGTCGCCAAACAGCTCAACGTCCACACCGCCAAAGACTGCGGGGGGATCGTTGCGCAAGGTGTCCATCATAGCAGCCATACGCGCGGCACCGTCCAGACCTTCCATATAGATCTCTACGTTGGTTTCATAGCAGTAGCCGTAGCGCGCGTAAAGACCTTCAAGTGCGTCGCAAAGCGTCATGCTCTTGGCCTTATAGTACGCAGTCATTTCGCAGATCAGCATGGATGCCACCACAGCATCCTTGTCACGCGCGTAAGTCCCCTTGAGATAGCCGTAGCTTTCCTCAAAGCCGAGAATGAACGAGCCGTAACCCTTGGCCTCGTAGTTTTTGATAACCTCACCAATGAACTTAAAGCCTGTCAGTACGTTATGCATGGTCACGTTATGCGCAGCGCAAATAGCAGCGGCAAGCTCGGTGGAAACAATGGTCTTGACAGCGTAAGGATGATCGGGCATGCTGCCTGTTTCCTCGTATGCAGTCAGGATATAATCCAGAAGCAAAGCACCCATTTGGTTACCTGTAATGGTTTTGAAGGAGCCGTCAGCCGTTCTGGTCATGACGCCAACGCGGTCTGCGTCGGGGTCTGTTGCCACGATCAGATCGCTGCCTACGCGGTTAGCGATCTCAATACCCAGCTCAAATACCTGCGGATATTCGGGATTGGGCTTGGGAACGGTGGGGAAGTCACCGTCAATGATCATCTGCTCGGGAACGGTGTAGAGGTTTTTCAGCCCAATGCGCTTCATGACCTCGGGAACCAGCTTGTGACCCGTGCCGTGCAAAGGGGTATAAACGATAGCCAGATCGTCAGCCACGGCCTTGACCGCATCGGGATTAACCGCTTGAGCTACAACTTGGGCAAGATACTTTTCGTCGGTTTCAGCACCCAGCATGATAATCAAGCCGTCAGAGAGTGCCTTGTCAAAGTCGGCAAGCTTGACGTCCTCAAAAATGTCAAGTGCTTCCATGGATGCGCTGACCGTGTCCGCATGCTCGGGGGGCAGCTGCGCACCATCCTCCCAATATGCCTTGTAGCCGTTGTATTCCTTGGGGTTGTGGGATGCCGTGATGTTGATGCCCGCAACGCAGCCGTATTCGCGCAGCGCGAAGGAAAGCTCGGGGGTGGGGCGCAGATCGTCAAAGAGGTAGGACTTGATGCCTGCAGCAGCCAGCACCTGTGCAGCTGTCTTTGCAAAGAGTGCTGAGTTGTTACGGCTGTCATACGCAATGGCAACACCGTCGGCAGCGCGGCCTTCCTTGAGAATCAGATTTGCAAGCCCCTGCGTAGCGTAAGCCACGGTATGGGTGTTCATGGCGTTCATGCCGGTCTTCATAATGCCGCGAAGTCCCGCTGTGCCGAAAGAGAGATACGAGGTAAAGCGCAGACGGATCTCACCGTCATTGTCACGGATGCTTGCAAGCTCTGCCTTTTCGGTATCGCTGAGCTTGTCAGACTCCAGCCAACGTAAATAGTTTTTCATGTACTGTTCCATGATCGCGTTCTCCTTTTTTGTATGATTATTTTTGCAGATTCTGCTCCAGTGCCTGTGCGAGCTGGTCGGGGCAAGAGGTGGGCTTAAAGCCGCACTTGATGCCGCGCAGACGGCGAATGGCCTCTTCTGCACTCATGCCGATGACCAGGGCAGCAACGCCCTGCGTGTTACCGTGGCAGCCGCCGACAAAGGCAGCCTCCTTGATGATGCCGTCCTCGACGACAAGGTCGATCTGTCGGGAGCAAACGCCCGAGGTCTTGTAAGAAATTGTTTGTTTCATAGTATGCATTCCTTTTCAAATTTATTTAATCATATAGATTCCGATGGGGGTGATATCCGTGCAAAAGAGCGACAGATACAACAGAAAGGGATATAGCGAGCCGGAGTTTACGCCTAAGCGCAGGCGAAAGATCTCGCTGTCATTTCCCATGTAGGTTGCGGTATGCAGAACGGTGTGTCCGCATAGCGCAGCAACGCTGATCAGCGCTCCCACGTCATCCGGAGATGCGGGGGAGTACAGAAAATCAAGGTAGTGAAGGGGCTGTGGATAAACGACGGGAAGCGTCTTGCGTACCAAGGCAAAAGAAGTATATCCGTTATTGGCAGTCGGAATACGGCATAAAGCGCAGATGCGAAGATCGTAAAGCTCAATCAAGCGGAAAAGTCCTGCCATTAAGCCCTCGGCTGTGGATTCCACGGGCAGGATACCGTATTCGCAAAGGCCGTTGTTTACTTCCTGGCAAACGTCTTCAAAATGATGAAAGTATGCCACGCGGCGTTGCTTGACCATACCCTTGAGCTCCATAAAAGCCTGCTCTGTATAGCTGTTTGCAACGTACGCAATGCGTCCCTGTGCTTCTTGTGTGGGGATCGTGTAATGCCCGAATACCGATGCGAACGTTTGCTCGTATCCTTCGGGATAAGCCGCAGCGATCTCAGCGCAAAGCGTGATCCGATCGGCAGGTAACAGGGCAGAAGTGTAGTAGTCCATGTTCTGATCAGAATAGAACAGGTGCTCACAAATCGACTGGACCGTGTCCTTATCGGGCAGCTCTGTCTGTTCTTTGCCGGCGCCCATCAGTTCTCCGAGCTGAAAGGCTCGCGAAAGATAAAGCGGCAGCAAATGCTCATTGATTTCAACGAGATTTTCGTGTACTGCCTCAGTCGGATCATGTCCGGCTGAGAGTGGAATTTTGTGATACTCAGGTGTCATCAAAGCAGCTCCAGCAAGGAGAAGCTGTCGGACAGGAAATCCTGCAGCTCATCGGCACTCAGCTTACGCTGCGCCAAAAGCGAGAGCGCATAGATCTGACGTGCGATCAATGCCGCCTTTTCGGGATTGGAAGAGGACAGCTCCAGCAGCTTTTGATACAAGGGAGAGGTCGTATTGACCACCATGGAGTATTCAAGCGGGAAATCCATGGGAGATGCACCCGTGCTCATGGCGTACATACGCATCATCTCGGCCATGCGTGAGGATTCCTCGGTTACGTTGAGCATCGCGGGAACACCGCTGTCCTTAAGCGGCTGATAGGTCACACCCAACTGCTCGTTCTTGCTGACACTGCGGAACAGCTCTGTCAGCTCAGGCTGATCACTTACTTCTCCATCGCCCTTGAGCGCGTCTGCTACGTCAGAGTCGATTCTCTTGAACTTGACGTCGTCGCGATAGCTCTCAACAGCGGATACGAACTGCGTATCCAGTGTCTTTTCCAGTACGGCTACGGGAATGCCCTGTGCTGTGAACATGGAAATATACTGCGCCTGCAGCGCTTTATCGGTTGTATAGTAGACCACACCCTCATGCTTTTCCTTGGCATTTTCCAGATACTGCTCTATTGTGACGCACGTGCCGTCTGTCAGGGAAAGCAGCAGGCTGCCCTTGACTCTGTCGTAAAATTTGCGATCGCGAATGCAAGCATATTCCACGAAAATGCGTATGTCGTTCCAGATCTTTTCATACTGCTCACGCTCCAGATTGCAAAGCGAATTCAGCTTGTCCGCAACCTTTTTGACGATGTGCGCGCTGACCTTGGAAACGTAGGTGTTGTTTTGCAGATAGCTGCGCGAAACGTTGAGCGGCAGCTCAGGGCAATCCAGCACACCACGCAGCATCAGCAGGTAGTCCGGAATGACCTCCTTGATATTGTCTGCTACGAATACTTGGTTGTAATACAGCTTGACCTGCCCCTCGATCGATTCGTACTCAGACGAGATACGGGGGAAGTAGAGAATACCCTTGAAGTTCAGGGGATAATCGGCATTGATGTGAATGTGGAACAGGGGCTCCTTGAAATCCGAGAATACCTTGTTATAAAAATCCTTATACTGCTCGTCGGTGCAGTCCGAAGGATTGTTTTGCCAAAGCGGGGTGGTATCATTCATAGGTGCAGCGTCCTGCTTGCTCTCTTCACCACCCTCTTCAAAGTATATCTCCACAGGCATAAACGAGCAGTATTTGCGAAGCATTCCGGTCAGTCTTGCGCGATCCAGATATTCGCGCTCCTCATCCACAATGTGCATCACCACAGTCGTGCCGCGATCGGTCTTGTCGCAGCTCTCCGAGCTGTAATTGCCGCTTTCGTCACAAACCCAGTGTACAGCAGGCGCATCGGTATAGGATTTGGTGTAGATCTCTACGCTGTCGGAAACCATGAAGGCTGAGTAAAAGCCCAAGCCAAAGTGGCCGATAATGCCGTTAGCACCGCCTTCCCCCTCGTACTTTTGAATAAACTCAAAAGCACCGGAAAGCGCAATATTGCAAATATAAGTTTCCAGCTCCTCGGCACTCATGCCGATGCCGTTGTCGCTGACGCTGATCGTGCCCGCGTCCTTGTCAAGAGATACCGTGATGCGATAGGTGCAATCGTCACTCGGGATCTGGCCGAGCGATTGCAATCTCTTGTATTTGGTTACCGCGTCGGTTGCATTGGATACGATCTCGCGCAAAAAGATGTCCTTTTCGGAGTAAAGCCATTTTTTGATGATGGGGAAGATGTGCTCGGTATCGACCGAGATGCCGCCCCTTTTGATGTTGTCGTTGTTCATGTGGGAGTTCCTCTTATTCTTGATCTTGATTTTCTTTGGTTTCGGTTTGGTCGGCCGCGTGATCCGGCTCGTTTTCTTGCGTGTCTGCTGCTACGTCAGTATTGACTGCTTCTGCAGCGGCAGCCTCAGCCTTTTGCTGTTTGCGCAGCTCTTTTTCCTCTCGGCGCTTGTCCAACCACTTTTTCAGAATGCTGTGTTCGTAATAATAAGTCAGTTTTCTGTTTTGGTAGTGTACGGCAAAATCGATCTCATCCTCGGTTGCTGCTCCTCGGTAATATTCCGCAGTGTCGGTTGGCAATCCCTTTTTCTTGAGTCTGTGCTCGATAAACATCTTGCCAAGCTCAACCATAACCGCAAACAGGGGGACAGATATGATCAGTGCAATGGGGTTTCCTGCAAAGATGGTGCCCATGACCACGATTGAGATCAGTACGCAAAGTGCGCTGACGCCCATGTGCTGGCCAAGGATCTTGGGGCTGATGATGTTTCCTTCGAGCTGCTGAATGAGCAGTACAATGATCACGTAAAGGATAAACTTGGAGGGGTTTGTGATCAGAATGATAAATCCTCCGGGGATCGCACCGATGAAGGGACCCACCACGGGAATGATATCGGTGATACCGATCAAGGCTGCGATCAGCAGGTTATAGTCCGAGATGCCGAAGATGGCAAAGGAGCCCCAACAAAGCACAAAGATGATCAAAGCATCCAAAAGCTTACCTTCCAGGTAACTGCCAAAAGAGTCGTTTATGATTTTGAGTACGTTGTTGATAAATTTGTTTTGCTCGTAGGTGAAAATGGCCTTGCGCATTTTTTTGACCTGTGCAAGTCTTGTTTCTTTGGTTGCAAGCAAATGCAGAGCGATCAGGATACTGAAGAAGGCTTCAATGATAAAGACGTAGATCTTGCTGATCAGCGTACCCGTGTAGGGGAACAGCTTGTCAAACAGCTTTTTAAGAATAGAGGTCGAATTCTCGTCAAAGATCTCAGTGATCTGCTGGAGAATGCTCTTGGAGGAGTCAAAGATTGAGTTGACCGCATCCGTGATCATGATCTTGATCTCGTCAACGCTGATATACTGCTGATTCTCCTCGGGAGCCATACCCGCAACCTTTTCCAGCCAAAGAATGCCGTTGTTGACGATGGAAATGACCTCTTCCAGATAATCGTCGTAGTGGGTAAAGAGGTGCTGAATGCTGCGCACGATCTCGGGGACCAAAAGGCCGATGATGACTGCGATACCGATAAGCACGACCAGTACGGTCATGGTCAAAGACAGCGCACGGCGCAGGCCGGGCAGCTTGATCTTTTTGAAGATGTGATTATCAAACACCTTCATGATGGGGTTGCACAAATATGCAAGACAGAAGCCGTAAACAACGGGTGCAAAGATCACCCATACACGGTTGATAAAGGCGTTTATGCTCTGGATATTGACAATGGCGTAAAGCAGAATACCGACAATTGCTACGGCTAGTGCGGCAATCATATACACCTTATGTCCTTTGGTTTTTTGGAGCTGCATACAGATTCCTCGATTCTTGAACTGAATACGGAATACAAAAAATCCCGCACCTTAAATTATATACCAATTTTGGACGCGCGTCAAGAGTTGCGGACAAGATTTGTGTGATGTGAGCGAAATTTCATATTCCGTACATACTTTACGCTCTTGCCAAACGCGTCCGCGTATGGTATAATGAGAGCAGAAAGAACATGGAGGATGCTATGGAAATACGTGCCTGTGCCAAAATCAATCTGTATCTGGACGTGACAGCCAAACGCAGTGACGGATATCATGATATTGTCAGCATTATGCAATCAGTCGATCTTTGTGACATTGTGAACGTACAGTATGATGAGCAGCAGCCCGGTGAGATCGTACTGCGCTGTGACGGTGGGCTGCCGTGTGATGAGCGTAATCTTGCATATCGCGCAGTGCTTGCGTATTTTGATGGATGTGTCCCGTGCCGGATCGAGATCGACGTGCAAAAGCATATTCCTGCAGAAGCGGGACTTGCGGGCGGCAGCACGGATTGCGCAGCCGTTTTGCGCGCGCTCAATCTGCAATTTGGTAAATACAACAATCGGGAGCTGATCGCCCTTGGTGCAAGCCTTGGCGCAGACGTGCCTTTTTGTCTGGTTGGCGGCACGCAGATCACGCGCGGTATCGGAGAGATCATGCAGCCGTGTGTTCCCATGCCCGATTGCCATATCGTCATAGCCCGTGGCGGTGAAGGCGTTAGTACACCGCAGGCGTATCGCGCGCTTGACTGCATGTACGGTGACTATGCTGCGCAAAAGGAGGGAAGTGAGGCGCGCCTGTCGCACTTGATTGCAGGCATGCAAAGCGGTGATCTTGCGCAAATGACGCGCGGCATGTATAACGTGTTTGAATCGGTGGTGCTGCCCGTGCATAGCGTGGCAAATGAACTTAAGCAGTGGATGCTGGACGGCGGTGCGATCTTTGCCATGATGAGCGGCAGCGGCCCGAGCATCGTGGGCATTTTTGAGCATGAAAATGCTGCACAAAATGCCTGCAATCTGATTCGCCAAAAGGGCATTGTCGCACACGTTTGCAGACCGGTCAATTAAATCATGGCAAAGAAAAAGGAGATGCACCGCATCCAATGTCATTAAGTTAAGAAAAGAACCAAGTTCAGAAATGGACTTGGCTCTTTTTTTGCAAAAAAGTTAAAGAAATTTTGAAAAAGGGGTTGACAAAAAAGCAAAAGTGTGCGGTCGATTTTATTAGCGAGCTAATAAAA
>JAFTLD010000077.1 GCA_017452945.1 Clostridia bacterium
ATGGCGACGTAGATGCCGCTATCAAGATCCTTCGTGAGAAGGGCGAGCTCAAGGCAGAGAGCAAGATGGCAAGCAGAATTGCTGCTGACGGTATCGTTGACGTTTATACCGAGGGCAACACCACCGCTATGATCGAGGTTAACTCCGAGACCGACTTCGTTGCAAAGAATGCTTCTTTCCAGGAATTCGTAAAGAACCTGCTCAAGACCATCGTTGCTAACAAGCCCGCAGACGTAGATGCTCTGATGGCTTCCGACTACATTGACGGCACCTGCACTGTTGAAGCAAAGCTCAAGGAGCAGATCTTCGTGATCGGTGAAAAGCTGAGCATCCGCCGCTTTATGGTAATCGAGGGTATTACCAGCACCTATATCCACGGCATGGGCTCTATCGGCGTTGTAACTCTGTTCGACACCGACTGTGCTGACAAGGAAGGCTTCGTTGAATTCGCAAAGAACATTTCTCTGCAGATCGGCGCATACGTAACCCCTTACCTTGACAGAAACCACGTTCCCGCTTCTGTTATCGAGTCTGAGAAGGAAATCCTGCTTGCACAGATCTCCAACGATCCTGCAATGGCAAAGAAGCCCGACGCAATCAAGGCTAAGATGGTTGAGGGTAGAATCTCCAAGTTCTATGATAACAACTGCCTGGTAGATATGGGTTATATCAAGGATGACGATATGACCGTTGGCCAGTATATCGCAGCAACCGCTAAGGAGCTGGGCGGCAGCATCGCTGTTAAGGCTTTCTGGCGTTATGAAAAGGGCGAAGGCATCCAGAAGAAGGAAGAAGACTTCGCTGCTGAGATTGCTAAGCTGACTAACAACCAGTAATCTAAAGGACTCCTGAATAAGAGCACGGCATTGCCGTGTTCTTATTTTTTTATCTTTCTTTCAAATAATTTACAAATACCTGTTTACAAATTGCCAAAAATGTAGTAAAATATATCCTGTATAATACTATGACAATACTGAGGTGATCGCACATGAACAACAAACCCGAATATCGCAGAATTGTTCTCAAGCTTTCCGGTGAGGCGCTGGCTCCCGCACAGGCAAAAGAGGGCATACTGGATTTCAATAAAATCGAGCAAGTCGCAGATGTCATCAAAAAGTGTATGCAGCAAGGCGTACAGGTCGCTGTGATCGTAGGCGCGGGCAATATTTGGCGCGGCAGAGTGGGCGGTTCTATGAACCATTCGCGTGCAGACCAGATGGGTATGCTTGCCACAACCATCAATGCCATTGCAATTCAGGACACTTTCATCAAATGCGGAATCGATACGGTCGTCATGACTTCCGTAGAAATGCACGCTTATGCCGATTATTATACTGCAAGACATGCGGACAAGGCGCTGAATGAGGGCAAGGTAGTCGTATTCGGCTGCGGTCTTGGCTGGCCTTACTTCTCAACCGATACTCCCGCAGTTGTTCGTGCGGCAGAAATCGAGGCAGACGCTGTGCTGATGGCGAAAAACGTGGATTATCTCTACACGGCAGACCCCAAAAAGGATCCGGATGCTAAGCCTATTTTCGATATCACTTATGCAGAGATTCTTGACAAGGGACTCAAAGCATTCGATATGACGGCTGTCAGCTTCTGTAAAGAAAATAATATCACCACATACGGATTTGCACTCAGCGATCCCGAGAATATCTATCGCGTGGTTATGGGTGAGCAGATCGGTACTAAAATGCACAATTAAAAATTATTACTATACATAAACAGAAAGGAAACCACATTATGGGCTACAACACCAAGGAGTTTGAAGCAAAGCTTCAGAAAAACAACGTTGCATACGAAAACAATCTTGAAAACATTCGTGCAAACCAGGCGAACCCTAAGCTTCTTTCCAGAATTACTTTTGAATATTACGGATCTCCCACGCCCCTGAACACCATGGCAGATATCCGTGTCAGCGATGCAAGAACGTTGACCATTATGCCTTACGATAAGTCCACGCTGAAGGCAATCGAAAAGGCGATCCTTGCCTCCGATATCGGCATCACCCCCAATAACGATGGCCAGGCAATCAGACTTGTATTCCCCCAGCTCACCCAGGACCGCAGAAAGGAGCTCTCCAAGCAGATCTCCAAGATGGGCGAAGAAGCCAAGGTTTCCGCTCGTATGATCCGCAAGAACGCAAACGACGAGATCAAGCAGCTCAAGAAGGACAATCTTCTGACCGAGGACGACGAAGAAAACGCAAAGAAGAAGGTTCAGGATCTGACCGATAAGTACATCAAGCAGATCGACGTGATCACCGACAAAAAGATTGCCGATATCATGGCAGTATAACAATACGGCGGGTCGATTGGCCCGCCTTTTGTTGGTTAAGGTAGAATATGATGGTTAATAAAAAAGATAGTGGTATTCGCGTAGACAAAGGCCTGCGTCACATTGCGTTTATCATGGATGGCAATGGAAGATGGGCTCAAAAGCGTGGAATGCCGAGAACGTACGGACATAAGCAAGGTGTCAAAACCTTTGAGAATATTGCGGAATATTGCTCCAAGATCGGACTGGAAGCGGTGACTGTATATGCCTTTTCCACGGAAAACTGGAAAAGGCCGCAGGACGAAGTGGATGCCTTGATGAATCTTGTGGAGCAATACCTGGACGAATTTGCAGAAAAAGCAGATGAAATGTCAGTTGAGCTGCACATGATCGGTGATATGACGGTGTTTCCGCTTTCTTTGCAAAATAAGATCGATCATGTTCAAAAGCTTTCCAAAGGCAAGCCCTGTAAGCTTTGCGTGGCCTTCAACTACGGTGGGCGTGATGAGATCGTGCATGCCTGCAATGCCTTGATCGCACAAGGCAAGACGCAGATAACAGCGCAGGATATCTGCGACAATTTGTATACGGCCAATATTCCCGATCCCGATCTGATCATCAGAACGGGTGGGGAGATGCGCCTGTCGAATTTTCTTTTGTGGCAGGCTGCATATTCAGAGTTTTATGCAACCGACAAGCTTTGGCCCGATATGAAAGCCTCTGACGTAGATGATGCAATAGAAGCTTTCTATAAAAGATCCAGACGCTTTGGCGGTATTTAATCATGTGAGGTTATTATGTTGATCAGAGTGATTTCAGCGGTTGTTGCGCTTTGCATTTTGGTTCCCGTTGTGTATTTTTCGGAAACTCTTGCACTGCCTTTGGCTGCAGCGATCGTATGCTGTATTTGCTTATTTGAAATGCTGTGCTGCTTAAAGCTCAGAAAAAATCTGTTTGTTTCGATTCCTTTTTATCTTGTAGGTATCTTTGCACCTATCGCAATGCGCTATATGCAAAACAGAATGCTGCTGCTTGCATGCCTTTGCGCTTGCGTTGCTGTGCTTGCCTTGATCATGCTGACTGTAAACGTGTTTTCCAAGCGCAAGATCCCGACTACGCAAACATCCTCCATGTTCATGACGGGATGCTATATCATAGCTGCGTTTACCTCTATCGTCTATATCCGAGACACGGGCGTACATGGAAAAATTTTGCTGGTTATGATGTTTGCCGCTCCTTGGGTGACCGATACGTTTGCATATCTGTTTGGCAGACTGCTTGGTAAACATAAGCTGATTCCCGAGGTAAGCCCCAAGAAAACCGTAGAGGGAAGCGTTGCCGGCATCATCTTCTGTATGATCTACGTCATGCTCTTCGGCTTTATTTGTACGAAAATTTGGGATGTGACCTGCAATTATATACTCCTGGCAGGTCTTGGCATCTTGCTCTCTATTGTCGGCCAGATTGGCGACCTTGCCATGTCTGCGATCAAGAGAGAATACGACGTAAAGGACTTTGGCAAGATCATGCCCGGTCACGGAGGTGCGCTGGATAGATTTGATTCTGTTTTAGCTGTATCTATCGTTGTGGCCGTTGCAGAGATCTTTACGGATATTTTCGTATGATGCAGCAAGAATATCCCTCCATGATCATTTTGGGCGTGACCGGATCCGTCGGAAAGCAGGCGGTTGACGTCGCTTTGATGCACGGTGTTCGCGTAGATGCCGTCAGCGCAAACGTCAACGTTGCAGAAACCGAAAAAATCGTGCGACGCCTGAATCCCAAGGCTTGCGCTATGGCAGATGATAAGAGCGCAAAGGACCTTGCTGTACGGATCTCTGATCTGCCAGTCAAGGTTTACAGCGGTGCGCAGGGCATTTGCAAAATGATCGAAGAAACAGAAAATGAGAATAAGCGCCAGGTCGTGGTCAACTCTATTCTCGGCCAAGCAGGACTCGCTCCCACCATGGCCACGCTGCAAGCAGGAAAGCAGCTTGCACTTGCCAACAAGGAATCTCTTGTTGTAGCAGGTGAATTGGTTATGCCTCTTGCGAAAAAACAGGGGATTGATATTTTACCTGTTGACAGCGAGCATTGCGCAATTTACCAGTGCCTGCGCTCGGGCGAGAAGAAAGAGATCAAAAGAATTATGCTCACGGCTTCGGGCGGCCCTTTTTACGGTTACACCCGAGAACAGCTTGAGGGCGTGACAAAGCAAAATACGCTTGCACATCCCACATGGAATATGGGTGCAAAGATTACGGTAGACAGTGCTACCATGATGAACAAGGGCTTTGAGGTCATCGAAGCTGTGCATCTGTTTGACGTCAAACCGCAACAGGTAGAGGTTACCGTACACCGCGAGAGTATAATTCATTCTGCTGTAGAATATATTGATAATAACGTAATCGCGCAGCTTTCCGTACCGGATATGCGTTCTTGCGTACAGTATGCTCTCACGCATCCCGCTCGTGTGCAAGCCTCCATCGAGCAGTTAGATTGGTTCAAGGTTGGAAAATTAACCTTTTCGCGCCCTGATCCCGAAACCTTTGTTTTGCTGCATCTTGCGTTTGACTGCATTCAAAAGGGCGGTGCTTTGCCAGCTGTGCTTAATGCGGCAAATGAGGTTTGTGTCGCTGCTTTTTTGGAAGAACGTTTGTCATTCTGCGGCATCATGGATACGGTTTCACAGGTGGTGTGCGATATGCAAGCAGCTGCTCATTTCCACAGCTTGGAGCAGATCCTGGAGGCAGATGCGACGGCAAGAGAGCTTGCGCGCAAATATTTGCAAAAACATTAAATTATCAGAGGAGAATTATCTTTGGAAACCCTTTTACAGAACCCTACGGTCAAGGGTGCTTTGTATATCCTGCTTGCGTTAGGCATTTTCAGCGCCTTGATCATGATACACGAATTCGGTCACTACTTGACAGCAAGGCTCTGCGGCGTTACCGTGCATGAATTTGCGCTTGGTATGGGGCCGCAGATCTTTTCACGCGTGTCCAAGAAAACGGGGATTCGCTATTCGCTCAGATTGTTTCTGATCGGTGGATACGTCAGCATGGACGGTGAGGATGGCGAATCCGAAAATCCGAATGCATTTTGCAACAAAAGCGTCTGGAAAAGAATATTGATCATAGTTGCCGGAGCGGGAATGAATATTCTACTTGGCTTTATAGCTATGTTTATCTTGACTACCTCAACTGTTCTTTCCAATCAGGGTGGATTGCTTCCGACAAACGTGATCGCGGAGTTTAATGAAGATGCTACTTCAAATCAAATGGGAGAAGCGGGACTTATGGTAGGCGATCGCATTATCGCGGTCAATGGCGTCCCGGTATTTACGGGATATGATCTGATCTACGAGATCACGAACGGTGCTTATGAGCCTGTAGATATGGTGATAGTCAGAAATGACCATTTTTATCGCCTTGAGGATGTGAAATTTCCCACCATCGAAGAGAACGGTGTCGTATTCGGCTCGTATGACTTTAAGGTATACGGAAAATCACCCAATATCTTCAATCTCTGCTTCTATTCGGTTAACCGATCCATGTCCACAGTCAAAATGGTTTACGATTCGCTCTTCGACCTGCTCCGCGGCAGATACGGAGCGGAGGCTGTTTCGGGGCCTGTTGGAACAACACAGGTCATAGGGGAAGCAGCGCAAGCAGGCGGTGCAACGCTTTTGTATCTCGTGGCTGTTATCACGATCAATCTGGGCGTATTCAACCTGTTACCCGTACCGGCTTTGGACGGAGGCAGACTACTGTTTTTGATCATTGAGCTATTCATGAGAAAGCCGATCAACAGGGATCTGGAAGGATACGTTCACTTTATCGGTATACTTGTGCTGTTTGCCTTGATGGCACTCATTTCAATAAAAGATGTAATAGGATTGTTCAAATGATCGATTATCAAAATATCAGAAGAAAAACACGCGCAGTCAAGGTCGGAAACGTAGTCATTGGTGGAAGTGCCAAGATATCGATCCAATCCATGACCAATACGGACACCATGGATTCTGTTGCTACAATATCACAAGTATCTGCTTTGGAGAAAGCCGGCTGTGATATTGTCCGCATTACTGTACCAAACGTTGAAAGCGCGTCCACGATTACAAAAATCAAAGAATCCGGTATACGCGTCCCGATCGTCGCAGATATACATTTCGACTACAAAGCAGCATTAGCATGCGCTGAACGAGGTGTGGACAAAATTCGCATCAATCCCGGAAATATCGGTGATGATAGCCGTGTAAAGGCTGTTGTAGACGCTTGTAAACAAAATAATATCCCTATTCGCATCGGCGTTAACAGTGGCTCATTGGAAAAACACATTTTGGCTAAACACGGCTCACCCACCCCCGAAGCCTTATGCGAGTCCGCTATGTACCATGCGGCTCTTTTGGAAAAGTTTGATTTTGACGATATCGTAATTTCCATAAAAGGCTCATCGGTTGAGCAGATGATCAAAGCAAACCGATTGGTGGCTGAACGTTGCGAATATCCCATTCACATAGGCGTTACAGAAGCCGGCAGTGAGGAATACGGTATGATCAAAAGTGCCGCGGGGATAGGAGCGCTTTTGTGCGACGGTATTGGTGACACCATGCGCGTGTCGCTGACGGCAGATCCCGTGCGCGAGGTACGTGCGGCAAAGAGTATTCTGAACGCGCTTGAAATTCAGGGACAGTGCGGCATGAACATCGTCAGCTGCCCAACGTGCGGTCGTACCAAGATCGATCTGATTCTCCTTGAAAATCAGTTCAGAGCTGTCGCAGAACGCGAAGGGCTTAAGGACTATCCGATCAAAGTTGCGCTGATGGGATGCATTGTCAACGGCCCGGGAGAGGCCAGAGAGGCTGATATCGGCATAGCCGGAGGACAAGGAGAGGCACTTTTGATCTCTCATGGCGAAATTATAAAGAAGATCAAAGAAGATGAAATTATAGAAACTTTGATTATTGCAATCAAAGAGATGCGGAATAATAATATTGGATAAAAAACAAATTATCGAGAAATTAAAAGTTTAAAACACGAGGTCTGAGATGAAAAAGACGTTTCTTGAGATATTTCATAAATATCACCCCGATACTTATACGGAAAAACTGTTGCTGACCATCACCGATCTAAAGCTGATGGCAGATAAGGAATTGAAGATCATAGAGATTACCGCAAGCTTCCCAAAGATTGTAGAAAAATCGGAGCTTTACCGTATTCAGGAAGAAATACGCAAGGCTTATGATCTCAATCGCGTCAAAATTCTGCCCAAATATGCCGCAGAATTGTTTGATGAGGACTACATTCCGCAATTATTGGCCGAGACTGAAGAAGTCGGCATCGTTGCTCGAGGTTTTTTCCACCGATATAAGTATAAATTAGATCAAGGGGTGCTTGCTGTAGAATTGCCTGTGATTGACGCGGGCATTTTGCTTATGGAGGATGCACGCACACCGCAGATCATGGAGAATATCTTGCTTTCCGAATTTGGCATAAAGATCAAAGTCAAGATCGTGCATTCCGAGGATTTCAGCGAAAACGAGCGCAGTGAGTTATATCTGCGTCAATTAGAGGAGCTGGACAAGCGTCTTGCACAGGCTGCCAAGGAATATGATGCAGCCAAATCGCAGGGAGGCTTTTCCTCAAAATCTCCCGAACCGCAGGGGATTGAACAGCCTGAGCTGCCGCGCATTCGTTCCGTGTATGATGAAGATCCTACGCCCATCATTGCAGACGGCGTTTGCAAAATCGGTCACACCTCCTATGATATTTCTGCGGTGGAATACGTAAAAGGAGATGCTTTTGAGATCAAACCGACTCCCATTGCACGACTGGACAAGCCCGTGCGTAACGTCGTCATCCTTGGAGAAATCTACTGCTTTAATAAGGAACGAAACAGAACGGGAGAAAAATTCAATCTTAATTATTGTATCACAGACGGTAACGGCTCGATTGAAGTCAAATCCTTTAACGTTGAACCCGAGGAATCCGATGAGATCTGTAAGGTCATTTCCAACGGAGCGGTTGTGGCTATGCGCGGTTATACCAAATATGAAACAAAGAAGTCCAAGGACGGTAACCGCACTGAGGGTCCCGATTGCTTGTTCTATCCTGTGGAGATAGCAAAGATCAAAAAGCTTGCACGTAAGGATAATGCCCCTGTCAAGCGCGTCGAATTGCATCTGCATACACAAATGTCTACCATGGATGCCATGATTCCTCCATCAGTTGCTGTCAAGCAAGCCAATAAATGGGGGCATCCGGCTGTTGCCATTACCGACCACGGTAACGTCCAGGCTTATCAGGATGCGATGCTTACCGCTGAAAAGATCGGGCAAAAGGTCATTTACGGTATGGAAGCATACTTTGTCAACGACACGGCAGGTGCTGTGACGGGACATTGCGCGTATACCCCTTACGATGAATGTATCGTCTTTGATATAGAAACGACAGGCCTTTCTGCAAAGACCTGTAAAATCACAGAGATAGGCGCTGTTCGTATCAAGCAAGGTGAGGTCATTGACACCTTTAATACCTTTGTCGATCCTGAGGTTCCTATCCCCGAAGAAATTGTGAAGCTGACGGGAATTACCGATGATATGGTCAAGGGTGCGCCCAAGATCAAAGAGGCTCTGGAGGCGTTTTATGCCTTTATAGGGGATGCTCCAGATGCTCCCGCCAAGCTGTTGATCGCGCATAATGCAAGCTTTGATATTGGTTTTATTCGCCACAACGCACAAGCTTGCGGTATGGAGCTGCGCAATCCTTATCTGGACACAGTTGCTCTTTCCAGATTCCTGAATCCTTCGCTCAACAAGCACAAGCTGAACCTGCTTGCTGAGCATTATCATCTTGGCGATTTCAATCACCACCGCGCAAGCGATGACGCGGAAATGCTTGCATACATCTATTTTAAGATGTGTGAGCAAATGAAATCCGCAGAAATCTACACGTTTGAGCAGTTGTGTCATGAAATGACCGTCAGCTCAGATCCGCTCAAGCTCAAGCCTTACCATCAGATATTGCTTGTCAAGAATGCGACGGGGCTAAAGAACCTTTACAAGCTTGTTTCCATGAGTAATCTGCAATATTACAGACGCAGTCCGCGCATTCCCAAAACACAGCTTGAAAAGCACCGCGAGGGCTTGATCATCGGCTCGGCTTGCGAGGCGGGAGAGATTTTTACGGCTATTTTGGATAACAAGAGTGAAGCAGAATTGGAAGATCTTGTTTCCTTCTACGACTATCTTGAAATACAGCCAATCACCAACAATATGTTCCTGATCGACGAAGGTAAGGTCGCGGATGAGGAGGGATTGCGCGATCTCAACCGTCGCATCGTCGCGCTGGGCGAACAGTACAACAAACCGGTCGTCGCAACGTGTGACGCGCATTTCCTGAATAAAGAAGACGGTATTTACAGAAAGATCCTGCTTTGCGGACAGAAGTTCAAGGACGGTGACAGAGATATTTTCTTGTATTACCGCACGACCGAGGAAATGCTGGAGGAATTTTCATATCTGGGTGAAGAAAAAGCGTACGAGGTTGTCGTTACCAATACCAACATGATCAACGACATGATTGAAAGCAACATCCGCCCGTTCCCCAAGGGAACTTTCACGCCTACTATGGAAGGCGCTGAAGAGGATCTGCAGCGCATTTGCTGGGAAAAAGCCAAAAAGATGTATGGCGATCCGTTGCCGGAGATCGTTTCGTCGCGTCTTGCAAGAGAATTGGAATCCATTATCAAAAACGGCTTTGCAGTGCTGTATATGATCGCGCAAAAGCTTGTTTGGTACAGTGAGCAGCAAGGGTATCTGGTCGGTTCAAGAGGCTCTGTCGGTTCTTCGGTCGTTGCATCCATGGCGGGCATTTCGGAGGTCAATCCGTTGCCTGCGCATTATTGGTGCGAAAACTGTCAGTATTCCGACTTTGAATACGCCAAAAAGCACAAGATCGGATCGGGCTTTGACCTACCCGATGCGAATTGCCCAAGATGCGGCAAAAAACTCAATTATGACGGTCACGATATTCCTTTTGAAACCTTCCTTGGCTTCTATGGTGATAAATCTCCCGATATTGACCTTAACTTCTCGGGCGAGGTACAGGGAAAGGTGCATAAGTACACGGAAGAATTGTTCGGTGCGGAAAACGTGTTCCGCGCAGGAACCATCGGTACCTTGGCAGATAAGACCGCATACGGTTACGTCATGAAGTACTTTGAAGAACGCAACGTCAGCGTTTCCAACGCGGAGGCGAACCGCTTGGTTGCCAACTGCGTGGGTGTCAAACGCAATACCGGTCAGCACCCCGGCGGTATCGTCGTTGTACCCAAGACCATGGAGATTTATGATTTCTGCCCGGTACAGCATCCCGCAGAGGACGTCAAATCCGATATCGTCACCACGCATTTCACCTTCGAATATCTGCATGACACGCTGCTTAAGCTCGACGAGCTCGGACACGATATGCCGACTAAGTATAAGTATCTTGAAAAGTATTCAGATACAAGCGTTCTGGACGTTCCCATGAACGACAGATCCATCTACGAGTTGTTCTTGTCAACAAAGCCATTGGGAATTTCTCCGGAGGACATTAACTGTCCACTCGGCACCCTCGGTCTGCCGGAGCTTGGTACAAAATTCGTTATTAAAATGCTGCAGGAGTGTAAACCGCAGACCTTCTCGGACCTGCTGCAGATCTCGGGACTATCGCATGGCACTGACGTTTGGACAAACAACGCTCAGGAACTGATCAAAAACGGCACGTGTACCATTTCCGAGGTTATCGGTACGCGTGACTCGATCATGCTTGCCCTGATCGATTACGGCGTACAAAAGGACCATGCATTCAAGATTATGGAAATGGTGCGAAAAGGGAAGGGCTTGACGCCTGAATATGAGCAAGAAATGCTGGATGCAGGAGTACCGGAATGGTATATCTGGTCCTGTAAGCGTATCAAATACATGTTCCCAAAGGCCCACGCAGCAGCATACGATATGTCTGCTATCCGTCTTGGATGGTACAAGGTACACATTCCGCTTGCATTTTATTGCGCAATGTTTACGGTGCAGCCAGACGGATTTGACGGTGAGTTGATTATGAAGGGCAAAAAAGCACTTGTGGCGCATATCAAGGATATTGAATCCAGAGGACTTGATGCCTCTCCCAAGGAGCAAGCAAGCCTGGCAGTTCTACAGCTTGCAAACGAGGCGTTTGCCCGCGGCATCAGATTCTTGCCTGTAGACCTTGAAAAGTCTGATTGGCGCGAATTTTTGCCTGAAAACGGAAAGATCCGCTTGCCATTTTCTTCTTTGGCAGGCCTTGGCGAAACTGCTGCTGAGAATATCGTGCGTGCAAGAGAGGAAGAACCTTTCTTCTCTGTAGAGGACCTCAAGATCCGCGCCAAGCTCTCGCAGGCTGTAATTGATATTTTACGCAGAAACGGCGTTTTGGATGGTGTCAATGAAACCGACCAATTGACGTTTAATTTTTAAATCAAATCGGAGGCAAAACATGAAGCAGAGTATACAGATCAATGATTGGCAGCTTTCATGGATAGAAAACGAAAAAGTCAAAAAGGAAAAAATCTCTCTGAAAACACCCGCAGACGTTGCTTGCGGTGGATATAAGGCTATTCGTGCACGCGTGCCGGGCAATTTCGAATTGGATTTCATGCGCGAAGGCATCATTGAGGACGTTTATTGGGGACAAAATACAGTCAAAACACAGCGTCTTGAAAATCTGCATCTGTATTATTATACCGAATTTGCTTACGAGCAAAAAGACGGTATGGATGCGGAGTTGGTGTTTGGTGGTGTAGACACAGCTGCTGAGATCTATCTGGATGGCGTTCTTTTGGGTTTTGTTGAGAACATGTTTCATGCGCACTCGTTTAATGTCAACGATCTTGAAGAAGGCAGTCATAGCTTGCTGGTACATATTCTCCCTTCTACTATTTATGCACGAGAGTTTGACGTACCAGCGATGTGCTTTGGCTTGAAATATAACCAGGACGGTATTCAACTGCGCAAAGCAGGCTCAATGTTTGGCTGGGATATCATGCCTCGTTTGGTTTCAGGAGGCCTTTGGAAGCCTGTAGAAATCGTCTACAAGCCCAAAAATCGTATCGTGGATCCGTTTACTTATACTATGTGGGCAAATGAACATGATGCTTATATCTGCACCACGCTGCGTATTCAGAGCCCTGAGGACTTTATTTCGGATTTTAGAGTCATCCTGCACGGTGAGTGCGGTGATAGCGTCATTCATCATGAATACAGACCTTTCTGCGCATCCTGCAAGATCCAGTTCGGGTTTCTTACCCCCAAGCTCTGGTGGCCCAAGAATTACGGTGAGCAGAACATGTATGACATGGAGATCAAGCTACTTAAGGACGGTGTGGAATACGACAGCGTCAAGTATCGATTCGGTATTCGCACATTGCAGCTTAAGCGTACCTCCTGCTCGGGCGACGACGGAGATTTCTGCTTTATCGTCAATGGCAAACGTATTTTTGCCATGGGTACGAACTGGGTGCCGTGTGACGCCTTTCCTTCAAGACACGATGATTACACAATACGAAATATCCAATTGGCTGACAAACAAGGCTGCAATATGATCCGCTGCTGGGGCGGGAACGTGTATCCAAGTGACGTTCTTTACGACTATTGCGACGAGCACGGCATCATGATCTGGCAGGATTTCAGTTTTGCATGCGGACATTATCCGGATGACGAGCGCCTTTGCAAGCTTGTCAAGGAGGAGATCAAGCAGATTGCCATCGAAAAGCGCAATCACCCCTCGCTCGTTTTATGGGCAGGGGATAACGAGTGTGATATTTTCATTGTACCGTATTGGGAATCACACAGGACGGACGACGATCCCACAGCCATGCTTGATCCCAACTACAACGTGATCACACGAGATATCATCCTGCACGAGCTGCGCAACCATGACGCAACACGTCCGTATCTGCCAAGCTCTCCTTATCTTGATGCAACAGCATACAAGTACGGCATGCCCTCGGAGGATCACCTCTGGGGTCCGCGCGACTATTTCAAGGGCGAATTCTACGGCAATTCCGAGTGCCATTTCGCATCCGAAATCGGCTATCATGGCTGTTCTTCACCTGAATCTATCAAGAAGTTCATCCCCAAGGAAAGCCTGCCCAAGGATTCGATCTATGAGATCTGTGACAATCCTGATTGGCTGATCCACTCCGCAGGCATGGAGCCTTATGTGGACGGAAATCCATACGCTTACCGTAACCGATTGATGATCAGTCAGGTTGAGCGCTTGTTTGGTACCCCCGCCAAAGATTTGGCTGAATTTGCAAGACAGAGTCAGGTATCTCAAGCCGAGGCTGTCAAGTATTTCATCGAGAGATTCCGCATTCACAAGTGGAGAATGAGCGGCATACTTTGGTGGAATATTGCAGACGGTTGGCCGCAGGTTTCCGATGCGGTAGTAGACTGGTATGGATGCAAAAAGCTTGCTTATCACTATATTACACGCTCGCAAACGCCCTTCTGCATGATGTTTGACGAACCTGTGGACGGTAAACTGACGCTTGTCGCTGCGAATGATACACAGGGAAGTGTGCATACAAATTATACAGTAACAGATCTGACAACCGGCAAGACCGTAACCAATGGGTCTCTTGATATCGAGGCAAACGGCTGTATTCGGGTAGAACAGGTGCCGGAAGAAAAGAACGGCTTCTACATGATAACATGGGAAAGCGACACAGGCAACGGCTGCAACCATTTCACCTGTACCATTGGCGACGGCTGGACGTGGGAAGCGTACCGCTCTTGCATGCAAAAAGCAGGCTTCTTTGATGAATACGAGGGATTCTGATCCCAACAGAGAACACCGCAGAAATTCTGCGGTGTTCTGCATTATAAAAGCCAAATAATAGTTAGTTCATGGAGCATTCGATAATTTATTAACCCATTCCATCCAACGCGGATCTGCTTTTATCTTGTCTTCAATATCAGAGTAATCAGGATAGCACCAGAAGGGCCATTCATTTGCTAACTCCTTCGCAGAGCCTTTGCGATGATCGGGAACATAGCTGACAAATGAAACAAGTGGTGCTGTGAGCGTATGTTTTGTTCCATCGAGTATCGCCTCATACGCTCTTTCATGTTCAAGAGCCATATCAAGAGAAGCAAAAGCATCATCACAATATCCGCGCGCATACTGCAATCTGGAAAGGTAGAGATACATCTTGGCAACAAAATCATGATATTCTCCCATATTTCCATCGTCACAGATCAAATCAAAATTAGCAATTGCTCCTTTTACTTTGTCAATAGGCATATCGCTTTCAAAATTTTTACGGTTTACAATAAGGCCAAATATCAGTTGCTCGGCAAATTCTTTTGCACAGCAAAGAAGGAATTCACCGATATAAGCTGCTTGTTGCTTTCCGTCCGTGCCGTCTGCAAGTAAATATTCGCGGCATTGCTGAATTCCGGGCATGTCTTTAGCGTGAGCGATTGCTTTATCATACCGTCCGATATTTCGGTAAAGCATTACAAGAATACTTACAGCACGTGTTCGGTTATCGTGAACAGTTGATTCTTCTGCAATATATTCACAAATTTTTATACTTTCTTCCCAATAGGGATTGTTGACATGTCTTTGATGATCATGCTGCAAAAAGCCTTGTTTATCGTAATAAAGACATTCGCCATAGCGTCTCCATCCCAATTCGCACAATGCATCTGCAAGCTCTATCATAATCGATTCGTTCCCCGGAAACTCTGCAAGGCCGTTTCTCAATAAAGTCAGACATTCATCAAACCATATCCCATCATTGCGATAGCGTAAATTATATTCGTGAGCCTTCTCTAAAATGGCATTGATCTTTACTTGCCTGTTATTGTCATAGCCAAACAAGTGATCAATAGAGACACCAAAATAGTTTGCGATAGCCGGGACGATCTCCATATCAGGATAACTTCCCCCGGATTCCCAGCGGGATACTGCTTGCGACGTAACACCCAAAGCATCTGCGAGCATTTCCTGTGTGCGCCCGTCACGACGTCTGAGCTCGCGTATTTTATTTCCAATATTAAGTTGCATCATAATCTCCTTTATTCATTCGTTATCACCGGTGTAATTGTATTATACATCTTTTCTGACCAAAAAACAATTATCAAATGGTTGTTTCAAATTCAACCGATGTTTGGAAACCGTAAAAAAGTCGATATTATCATGAACCTTTTTAATCAAAAAAACAACTTAATATACAGAACCGGTTCGAAGCAATGTGAAAGGAGGGACATATGAAAATGGAAAACAACTTTGAAGCACTACTGGAAAAGTACCGTATTGTTGTGGAACGATATATCAATTATAGGTTGCCTAATACTTTTGATGCTGATGACGTCATTCAAGAAACATATTACGCAGCCTATGTTGGATTTAACAAATTACAAGAGCCCAAATTATTTAAAGCGTGGATCTTATCTATTGCAAAAAATCAATGTAACCTGTGGTATCGAAAAAATTATGGGAGCAAAGTGATCTCAATGTATGCTATTCCGAATGTTGCCACAAATACTTTGTACGAAGATGATACGGCAATCACTATGCTAAGGCTATTACCTAAAGAGTCATCAGAAGTATTGATGTTGACAGCGCAAGGATACAAACAGCATGAAATCGCAAAGCGATTGGAAATTCCCATAGGAACCGTAAAAAGTAGATTGTTTTACGCAAAAAAGCAATTCCGTTCCATTTGTTCCGACGATCAGATCAAAATGTTTGAGAAAGGAAGATCAAAAATGACCAAAAATGATTATTCTTGCGGATTTCCCAAGATTATGCCCGAAATAACAATCAACAAGACTGATAGAAAATATGTTGAGATAAAATGTATTGACGAAGATTTTATTATTCCGAAAATCGGATGCAAAAACAGTGAAGGAACATATCGTTATCCAAACAAGCAGCTCGCACTCGTGTCAACATGTCGTGTTCCAAAAGGAGCATTGGTGCATGATGCAATCGGTGTAAAAATTTGCCGCGACACTTATAAATTCGGACATAAGAAGTTATACAAAAACGAGGCAATATGGTTTGCACAATTAACAGATGAATACTACCGCACGCTTGGAAGTATTCGCTGTGACCAAGAGGGGGAAGACGATGAATGGATGACCGAAATCCATACCTTTTTAGAAGATGATTTCGGAGCTGCTGCCAACGGAAATGATGCTGTTCACGGAATACCTTTGCTTATTAAAGAGAATCCCTTGACGATCATGAATAACGAGTATTTTGTTGATGAGAAAAATATTCGTTATACGACGGGAATGTTTGATGTAAGAATTGGCAACAGAGCATTTGAAACAGTTGGATATATCAACGTGCAGTCATGTGGTGTGATGTGCGAAAATTATGTGGATACCAATGGCAGAATCGTTCTGATGCATTGGTATGAATCAGAAGAAAGCATTCTGAATACCGAGTATTACGATCTTGGTCTGCCCAACCGTGACAAGACCTCCGATCAGGTAACGGTGGATGCTGCAAATGCCAACAAAAAGTACGGTGTTTCCGTCAAGTGCGCTACCA
>JAFTLD010000078.1 GCA_017452945.1 Clostridia bacterium
ACCCACGGGACCCATTTATGGGTAGTAAGTAACAGTTGCATGGCTGGCAGGCCAATTGACGGCGCACTTGTGCGCAGCCAGTATTATTAGGGCTATGCCCGAAACTGAAATACCACCCGCTATGCGGGTGGATATTTATTGCTTTTTTATGGAAACCTATTGACAAACATATCCTGCTTGTAGTATAATTTCTCTCGTTGCGAAATTTTACAGGGCGAAAGGAATTTGTGATGATTCAACAAAGATTGCATCCTCGGTTTGTGATACATCCACAAGACACGCTGCGCAAGGTTGGCGCGTTTTGCAAAAAGAATATTATGCTTCTGGTGGCTGCCGCATGCGCTGCCGTCACGGCTGTCATCGTGCCACCCGACGCTGCTTACCTCGGGTATTTTGACCTTGGCACGCTGACCTGCCTGTTCTGTACCTTAGCGGTGGTGTGTGCGCTCAAGAACATCCGCTTTTTCACGGTACTCTCACGCAAGATCGTGCAATGCACGGGCTCGTTGCGCATGGCGGTGCTTGCCTTGGTGTGGGTGACCTTTATCGGCTCGATGCTGATCAGCAACGATATGGCGCTTCTGACCTTTTTGCCGCTCGGCTTTTTCGTGCTGACCTTTACCGGGATGCAAAAGTACATGGCGTTCGTTTTTATCATGCAGAATATTGCCGCCAATCTCGGTGGTATGCTGACGCCCTTTGGCAATCCGCAGAATTTGTACCTGTACAGCTACTTCAACATTCCCACGGGCGAATTTATGAGCATTATGCTCATCCCGTTCTTGGCAGCCATCGCGTTGATCACGATCTGCTGTCTGTTCTTGCCCCGCGTTAAGTTAGAAATGCCCGAAGAGGGAGGTGACCGCCTGCCCGTTGGTCGTACGGTCATTTATCTTGTGCTGTTCGCGCTGGCACTTGTGGTGGTGTTCCGCGTGATTCCGTACTGGGTTGGTCTGATCGTCATTACCGCTGCGCTGTTGTTTATGGACAGAAAGGCGATTGCCGACGTGGACTACGGCTTGCTTGGCACCTTTGTCTGCTTCTTTATCTTTGCAGGCAACATGGCGCGCATTCCTGCAGTCAGCGAGTTAATGAGCGGCCTTTTGGAAAAGAACACGCTGATCTTCTCGGTGCTTTCCTGTCAGGTCATCAGTAACGTGCCTTCGGCCATTCTGCTCTCGCAGTTCACGACCAACTATCCCGCGCTGCTCTTGGGCGTCAATATCGGCGGTGCAGGCACGCTGATCGCATCCTTGGCCTCGCTGATCACTTTCCGTGAGTATTGCGCACACAATCCCGGCAAGGCAGGCTCGTATCTTGCCAAGTTTACGGCACTCAATTTCGGCTTTGTTGCGGTGCTTTGTGCAATTGCATTGCTTATTATATGAAAAATCCAAGCTCGACCGTTCAAGTGTCGGGCTTTTGTTTTATTTTATAAGGGATATTTGCAAAATCCTATTGAGAAATTCTATAAAATATGTTATAATTAAAAAAACTATGCTTTTTTGCAAGGAGTGTCATATGGCTTATACCGAAGACGAAAAATTACAGATATACACCGAGGCAACCGAACCTGCCCTTTGTGCGGTGCATGAATATTACCGCGCGCTCTCGCTTTTGCAGAAGATTCACGGTTATCGCGATGCGGATGCGCTTTACGAGCAGTATGCAAAGGAGATCGATCGCCTTGAAAAGCTGGCGGCAGTCGGAGCAAGCCATGAGAACGATGAGGTCAAGGCTTACCGTGAAAAGCAGCAAAAAAAGCGCAATCTTGTCACGGTTTTTCTGTGCTCCTTGTTCGGTCTTTCGCTCCTGACCTTTATTTTGGTGCTGGTGCTGACGCCCAAGGGCTATATCCTTTGGCCCTGCCTGACGCTTTGCTTGCTGATTGGTGTGATCGTATATACCCAGGTCGTTCGCCCCGCGATCAACAAAGCCAAGGACAAAAAGCAGCAAAATCAGGAAAATCAAAAATAATTTTCAAAAATACGGAACATTTTCAGAAAAACAGCGTCTATATAGATAGACACGGAGGTTATTATGCCCGAGCTTTTATCCCCCGCGGGGAATTTTGAAAAACTCAAGGCGGCTTTGCTTTACGGAGCAGATGCCGTATATTGCGCAGGACAGATGTTTGGTATGCGTTCTGCAGCAGATAATTTTACCAATGACGAGCTCAGAGAAGCAGTGGAATACACGCATGCGCGTGGAAAAAAGCTGTACCTGACCGTCAACACCATGCCGCGCACTGCGGAATATCCGCTTTTACGCAAATTCTTATACGAGATCAAGGATTATGGCATTGATGCGATGATCGTAGCTGACATGGGTGTGTTGGCGACGGTTAAGGAGATCTTGCCCGATATGGAGATTCACATCTCCACGCAGACAAGCATCGTAAGTCCCGCAGCGGCCTGTGCGTGGGCTGCATTGGGAGCAAAAAGATTGGTGCTGGCGCGTGAGCTCAGCTTTTCCGAGATTGCGGCCATTCGTGAAGCGTTGCCGGACGACGTGGAGCTGGAGGCTTTTGTACACGGTTCGATGTGCGTGTCGTACAGCGGCAGATGTCTGCTTGCAAACGCGCTCAACGGCCGCGACGGAAACCGCGGTACCTGCTCGCAGCCCTGCAGATGGAATTACGTGCTGGTTGAGGAAAAGCGGCCGGAAATGCCCATCCCGATTGAGCAAAACGAGCACGGTACGTTTATCATGTCCTCCAAGGACATGTGTACCATCGAATGCATCCCGCAGCTGATGCAAAGTGGCATTGATTCCTTCAAGATCGAGGGAAGAATGAAGAGTGCGTATTATACCGCCGTGGTCACCAATGCGTATCGCATGGCCATGGATGCATATACAGCCGATCCGGACGGCTACGTTTTCAATCCGGAATGGCTGACCGAGTTGGAGAGTGTTTCGCACCGCACGTACGGTACGGGCTTTTACTTAGACGATCCCATGAATAATCCCCAACTTCTGGGAGAGTGCGGATATATGCGAGAAAAAGCATATTTCGCTACGGCAACGGAATATAATCAAGAGGAAGCAAGTGCGATAGAAGCGGCAGGCATCCCTCAAGAGAACGAGCAGGGAAGACTGTACCGCTTTGTGCAGAGAAACAAGGTCAGCGTTGGCCAAGGGGCGGAGGTTATTTCCCCCGGTAAGATCGGTGTAGGATTTGACGTTTGTGAGCTGTATGCTCCCGACGGCACACCGATTCCTTCTGCACCGCATCCTTCCATGATATTCTGGTGCCGCGTACCCTTCTTGATACGCGAGGGCGATATCATGCGCGCAGGCAGTGCCAAGGGCTTTGATAAGCGCGTCAAGGATACGCTGAAATAAGGAGAGAGATGGGGATCTTATTGCTCAAATCGTTGTTGTATGGCATATTGGAGGGCGTGACCGAATGGTTGCCCATCAGCTCCACGGGACATCTGATCCTGTTGGAATCGTTTTTGACGCTCGACGTGGGTGCAGACGTGCATCCGCAGTTTGCATCCGAATTTCGGGAGCTGTTTTTGGTCGCCATACAATTGGGAGCGGTTTTGGCAGTGATCACCTCATATAAAGACAGATTGTTTCCGCCAATGCGCGACCGCGATGCCGGAAAAAACGCGGTAAACATATGGACGCGTGTGTTGGTGGGTTGTATTCCTGCAGGGCTTGCAGGCGTCCTTTTGGACGAAATATTGGAAAGAGCCACGGGCAGGGACATGGACGGCTGGCTGTACAACGGTGTTGTGGTCGCCACCATGCTTGTGCTGTACGGTGCGCTGTTTATCATTGTGGAGTGCGTGCGCACGGGCAAATCGGCTAAAGTCACGGACGTTGGGCAAATGTCGTATGCCAAGGCGTTTGGCGTTGGTGTGTTTCAGATGCTTTCGTTGGTGCCGGGGACCTCGCGCTCAGGCTCGACTATCTTAGGCGGTATGCTTTTGGGGCTTTCGCGCGCGGCAGCGGCTGAATTTTCCTTTTTTATGGCCATAGCGGTCATGGCAGGCGCGTCAGCCATCAAGGGGCTGGGGTTTGCCAAATTCATGCTGCAAAACGATCTGCGCATGCCCTACGAGGCTGCCATGGTGCTGTTGGTTGCGGGCGCGGTTGCCTATCTGACCTCGCGCCTGTCCATTCGGTTTTTGATGGATTTTTCCGCACGCCACGGCTTTGCACCGTTTGGCGTATATCGCATCCTGCTTGGTGCAGCGGTGCTGTGTTATGAACTAATATAAGGAGCAGGTATGTCACAAAAGCTTGTGATCCCGTATCCCGTGATTGTGGAAGGGAAGTATGATAAGATCAAGCTGTCCTCAATCATTGAGGCTCAGATCATTTCCACACAAGGGTTCGGTGTTTTCAAAAATCGGGAGCTTGCGCAGCTGTTGCGAAAGCTTGCTGAGAAGAGCATGATCATTGTGCTGACCGACAGCGACGGTGGCGGCAAGGTCATTCGCTCGCATATATCCGGCCTGATCCCTAAGGATAGGCTGATACAACTGTATATTCCGCAGATCAAGGGCAAGGAGCGCCGCAAGCAGGAGCCGGGCGCACAGGGCTTGCTGGGTGTGGAGGGCATGGATGCGCAGCTTTTGCGCGAGCTGCTCGCACCTTACGCGCAGGGCGATGCGGCACAGAGATACCGCGAAAATCCGCTTTCCAAGACCGATTTCTTTCTCGATGGTCTGTCGGGAGGCGCGGACAGCAAAGCGCGCCGTGCTGAAATTGCCGGGGCCTGTGGGCTGCCCAAGGATATGACCGCAAATGCATTGCTTGACGCTTTGCGGATGCTGATGAGCTACGACGAGTATCTTGCGCTGGTCGGCAGAGAACGGAGATAGACGACATGCTGAACAATTTGACTGATATATTGGTCTGCCCCGTGTGCAAAAACGGTGTGCGGGTCGAGGATAAAACGCTTTGCTGCCTTGGCGGAAAGCACCGCTTTGACGTGGCCAAGGAAGGATACGTCAACTTGGCCGTAGGACATATGCCGGGCGGTGACTCCAAGGAGGCGATTGCGGCGCGGACAAGCTTTTTGGAAAAGGGATATTACGCCCCTGCCGCAAAGGCATTGGAGCAGGCGGTGCAGGATTATCTGCCTGTGGGCGCGACGCTGATCGATGCGGGCTGCGGACAGGGATGGTATTCCAACCGACTGGCAAAGGCGGGATACCGCATGGCAGGCTTTGACCTTTCCAAGTTCGGCTGTGCGCGCGCTGCTAAAAATGCCGCTGCGATGGGACTGCCCGATACCGCCTATGCGGTGGCTTCGGTATATACCATGCCTCTGCAAGATGCATGTGCAGACGGTGTACTGAATATCTTTGCACCCTGTGCGGAGCAGGAATACCGTCGCGTGCTCAAGGACGGTGGGTATCTGTTTCTCTTGGGCGCAGGACAGACGCACCTGATGGGACTGAAAAAGGCGCTTTACGATACTACTTATGAAAATGCCGCGCGTGCCGACTTACCGACCGACATGACGCTTGTTCAAACAAGACGCGTTACGTTCGAGATCACGGTAGAGGGACAGAGCGATATTGAAGCGCTGTTTTCCATGACGCCTTACTATTGGCGCACCAGCCGTGATGATAAGGCAAAGCTTGCAGCGCTTGAAACCTTGACCACAGAGGTGGACATGCTGCTTTACGTTTACACAAAATAAAATAAAGGATTATAAAAACCATGAAATTTTCACTTTGCATTCCCATGTATAACGAGTCGAGCATTATTGAGGACACCGCGCGACAGCTGTCCGAGTATATGCAGGCAAATTTTGAGGATTACGAGATCATTTTCTCCAGCGACGGCTCCAAGGACGGCTGCGATAAGCTGGTGGAGCAGATGCATCTGCCTTGCGTGCGTGTTGTAGGCTATGAGCAGAATCGCGGCAAGGGCTATGCGGTGCGCACGGCAATGCTTGCTGCCAAGGGCGATTACGTCATGTTCACCGACGCTGACCTGGCTTACGGCACCGATGTGATCGGCCGCGTGCGTGACGCATTTTTAGAGCATCCGGAGGCCGATATGGTGATCGGCTCTCGTAATTTGTCCAAGGATGGCTATGAGGGCTATACCTTTATTCGCAAGCTGGCCAGTAAGACGTATATCAAGGTGCTTTGCTTGGCGGGCGGCTTTAAGTTGTCCGATTCTCAGTGCGGCTGCAAGGCGTTTACGGGGGACGCGGTCAAAAAGATTTTCCCGCGTTGCGAGGTGGATCGCTTTGCCTTTGACTTTGAGGCCATTTTGTGGGCGGTCAAGTACGGCATGACCATTCATGAGATCCCCGTTAAGATCATCAACCACCGCGAATCGTCGGTCAACCTGGTACGCGATACGCTTAAGATGCTGCGCGACCTTGCCAAGATGAAGAGAAGGATCAAAAAAGCAAAAATCTGAATATTGTAAGCAATGAAAGGAGGCAATCGCCATGAAAAAAACGATCACTATTTTACTTCTGACCGCTTTGTGTCTGACTTTTTTGACCTCCTGCGACATGGGCAACGGCCTTGTTGCCGAGCTGCTCGGAGGCATTCGGGATGAGTATGATTACGGCTACGTTGAGCCCCCGGTAGACGTATATGAATCGGAATACGTAGCAATCGATCCGATCGAGCCGTGGGGGACGGTTGAGGTTCAGACCACGCCGCCTTATGAGATCGAAACGGAATACGATACGGTCGAGGAGTATTGGAGCGAGGATTTGATCATCGATCCTGCGCCTGCTATGACACAGATCGCGTACAGCGCGGTAGATTATATAAATGCCGAGTATATTTCGGGCTGCGAGATCTTTACGGAGATTCTGTATACCAATGATCAGCCGTGGGTAGATCCTCCCCGGGTGACCGTTGAGCAGGGCTGCGATTCGCTGTACGTGGGTGGCATACTGGGACTTTCCAATGCAAATTATGCGACATTCGGATATTCCATCAACGGCCAAGGCCCGTATTATGCAGAGGATTATCAAAAGGATCCCGATCCCGAGCTCAAAGAGATCATTACGAAGCAGGGCGCAGATTACGTAAGCGAATACCAGGTGACAATTCCGCTGGCCTCTTTGCCCGCAGGCAACTACGAGATCATCATCTGGTATGCCAATTACAACAATGAAGCCGAGCTTGCCACAAACGTGGAGGATATGGTGTGTATCTTCAATTTGGAGATCGCACAGCTTATCATAGATTAATTTACATCAAGAATCAAGGAGGATATGCATATGAAAAAAACCATCATCATGCTGCTTTTGACTGCTTTGTGCCTGACTGTCTTGACCTCCTGTGACATGGGCAACGGTCTTGTTGCCGAGCTGTTGGGAGATTTCAAGAATATTGCCGTACAAGAGGATATAGATCCCACCGTGGACTATACCTACGACATCGGGTATGCAACCGAAATACCGGTCGAGCCGGATATCGGGATTGAGGAAACCGAGATCGCGGTCGATATCTGCCCGCCCGAAACGTACGACGACGTCGTGATTGATATTTCGTCGCTGATCGGCCCTGCGCTGTATGCGATCAATTTGGTGGAGTATGAATACGACGGTGAGGTCGAAACCACTATGTTCGAAAAGAATATTTCGGACGCACAGCCGGATGGCCTGGTGCTTTCCCCGGAACATATGCCTTCGTACGTTGGCTTTGGCGGCTGGACTGCGTTCTATACCGATTATGCGGTAAAATTCGGGTACAACGTCAACGGGCAGGGGATTGAAAGTGACGAGAGCTTTGTGGCAGATCTGCCCGACGGAGTGGGTGCGCAGATTCCCAATGGCATATCGAATGTAGCGGGCGTGCTGATCCGCGTGCCTGTGAGCGCATTGGAGGACGGCTACAACGAGATCGAGCTGGTCTGCTATTTCCCCGATTTCGATTATACGCTGCGCCTGATGACCGTCAAGGTCTTCAAGGAGGTGCCTACAACGCTTGGCGAGGAAACGCAGGACGTTTGGTATGACGCCGTGCCTCCGATCGAGCCTCCCGTAGAAGATACTGCGGAAGATACGGCAGAAGATACGGTGGAGGATGCCGAGACCGAGATCGAATTCCCGGAAATTAATATAGACGGATAAAAATGCTCGACTTTCGGGCGCAACATTTGAGAAAATTACTCGTAATAAAAGGGGCTGTTCAAAAAACAGCCCCTGCGTTATTTTATCCATTAAATAGAGATGGCCATAAGGCGACATCATGCCATAAACGATGAATGCCCCGTGGACATGTGGTCCGTCTGTCGGTAGGGGCTGACGTCCTCGACAGCCCGCCCACATAAACTATCATTTCGCATTGTAATAAGTTCTTTGTGCCTTCCCGGGGCGTCGGGGACGTCACCCCAACAAATGGAAGGTTTAATATGCTACGGCAGTAGGAACGGCGTGACAGAACAGTCACCTCCCATAGAAGCTCTTTCTATGAATATCCGCTGCTGATTTTGATAAGAATGGGTACTACCTTCTTCTCGGCCTTGCCTGCAGCTTGCTTTTGATCTGCGTAGTCAGCACAGCCGAGGTGCAAAACAGAGCAATGAGTCCTGCGCGGATACCGAGCGAAGCGCCAAGTCCCAATCCAAGCGTCAAGGATTGCCGTGCCTCGCTGCCGAAGAAAAGTCCCAATAAAAGTCCCAGCCCCACGTAAATGCAGCCGCACAGGAGTGAGCAGGGAAGAATGGCAGAGTCGTTCTTGAGCCCTACGCCCAATCCGCCCAACAGACAGGAGAGCACCATTGCCCCAAAGCCCAACGGTGCGATCCAGGCATCGGGATCGGGGGATAGATATGCGACCAGTGCACCAATCAAAAGTGTGGCAAATCCGCTTGTAAAGCAAAGCGCCAAGCCCCATAAAAGCCCTGAGGTAAAGTTGTTCCCAAAGGCAGCTCTGCTTGGGCTACCTTTGTTTGTGTGGGTGCGTACGGGAATGATGCCCTTGGCCGATCTGTTCATAAAAAAACGCCTCCGTATCCATAATATTACCGTATTTGGTAATACTATATGAGTACGGAGCCGTTTTTATGTCCGGAAAGCCGAGATCACTATTACTTCTGTGCGTCTTCTGCTTTGACGTCCACTTTGCTGATCGCGCTCTTGAGCAGGCGGATCTTGGTGCGGTCGTGGCTGGTCTCGATCAGAACAGTTTCGTCTCTGATGCTGATGACCTTACCGATGATGCCGCCGATGGTGGTGATTTCATCACCGACTGCCAAGCTGTTACGCATGTCGTTGATCTCTTTTTCCTGCTTTTTCTGAGGACGGATCATGAAGAAGTAGAAGAACACGCCGATCACAACGACCATGATGATGGTCATGATGATCTGTCCGCCGCCGCCTTCACCGCCAAACAGGTTAGTTAATGCCGAAAAATTCATTTTTTATCCTCCGTTGCGAGTTTTCACATACACATTTATTATATCCCAAAATTTTCCGAAAGTCAAGGAGAAAACGAAAAAGGTGCAAATAATTCATGATGTGTTAATAAACATGTGCTATTATGTAACGTGATATGTTGTGTCATAATCCATATTTGGAGGTAAATATTATGAAAAAAGATAAATGTCCTCCTTGCAAAAAGACTTCTATCGGCGGTCAGGCTTTGATGGAAGGCATCATGATGCGAGGACCCAAAAAGACTGCTATGGCAGTACGCAATCCCGAGGGCGAGATCGTGCTTGAGATCAAGCAGAACGATACCAAAGCACCGCTGATCACCAAGATTCCGATCGTGCGCGGTGTGTTCAATTTCGCACTGTCTATGATCCAGGGCTATAAGTGTCTGATGAGATCTGCCGAGATCTCGGGATTGGAAGAGGCAGAGGAAGAGATGCGCCGTGAGGCAGAGGCGAAAAAAGCCGCCAAGGCCGCCAAAAAAGCCGCCAAACGCGGCCAAGCGCCCCTGACCGAGCAACAGCCCGCGAGTGAGCAGGCGCCCGTTGTCGAAGAAATTGGAGGCGAGCAGCAAGAGGGCATGACCGAGCAGTCCGAGCCTGCAGCCCAAGAGGTGGCGGACGCTCCCGAAGCACCAGCAGCCGAGCCCGCAAAAAAAGAAAAGAAAGTAGATGGTGCGTCCATGACCACCACGCTGGTCATGATTCTTGGCGTCGTGCTTGGTCTTGGCCTTGCAATCGTGCTTTTCAAGTTTGTTCCTACTGCGCTCTACGATTTGTCCGTTTGGCTGATCCCCGCACTCAAGCCTGAAAACATGGTGCTTGAATCCTTTATCCGCTCGCTGGTTGAAGGTGTTTTCAAGATTGCCATAGTGGTTGGCTATATGGCTGCCGTTTCTTTGATGAAAGAGATCCGACGCACCTTCCAGTATCATGGGGCAGAGCATAAGTCGATCTTCTGCTATGAGGCAGGGCTGCCTCTGACCGTGGAAAACGTGCGTAAGCAAAGAAGATTCCATCCTCGCTGCGGCACGTCCTTCCTGATTTTGATGGTGCTTGTCAACGTATTCGTATCCTTCTTTATCGAGCCTACCTTTGTGGCCATTTTCGGCGGCACTATGAAGGAGGTTCTCGGAGAGATCCATAACGTGCTTCCCACTCTGGTACGTACCGGCATATCCTTAGTATTGCTCCCCTTGGTTATGGGCATTGGTTACGAGCTGCTCAAGCTGGCAGGCAGATACGACAATTTCCTGACCAGACTGATCTCTTTGCCCGGTGTCTGGTTGCAGCACATTACCGTGCTTGAGCCGGATGACAGCATGATCGAATGCGCCATTGCCGCCATCAAGGAGGTCATTCCCGAGGACGAGAGCGATCAATGGTAAACCATACATCATAAGGAGGATTGAATTATGAGAATCATTTGTTGTAACGATTATAAGGAAATGTCCAAGGTCGGTGCCGATATGGTTGCCGATGTGATCAAGAGCAAACCCGATTGCGTGCTGGGCCTTGCAACTGGCTCTACCCCCGAGGGGCTGTATGCCGAGTTGATCTCTATGTGTGACAAGGGTGAGCTGGATTTCTCGGCCGTTACCACGGTCAATCTGGACGAGTATTATCCCATCACGCCCGACAACGAGCAGAGCTACCGTTATTTCATGAATACCAAGCTGTTTGACCACGTCAATATCAACAAGGCAAACACCTACGTACCGGACGGCAGCGCAGCAGACGCAGCAGCCGAGGCTGCAAGATACGAAGCATTTGTACGTGGTTTGGGCGGTGCGGATATTCAGGTGCTGGGTATTGGCAGAAACGGGCATATCGCATTCAACGAGCCTGCCGAGGCGCTGCATCCCGCAACGCACGTCACCAGCCTGACCGCTGACACGGTAGAAGCCAACGCGCGCTTCTTTGAAAGCATTGATCAGGTTCCCACGCTGGCGTTGACCATGGGTATGGGAACTATCCTGTCCGCAAAAAAGATCATTATTTTGGCCAACGGGAAGGGCAAGCACGAGGCAATCAAGGCAATGCTTGCAGGCACCGTGACCACAAGCTGTCCTGCGTCGTTCCTGAATCTGCATGCCGACGTAACGCTGATCTGCGACCGCGACGCTTACGAGGGCTGATATGGACGCAATACAGGTCAAAGAACAAGCCGCGCTGGCAGCTGAGCAGTTGCTGGAGGCTGCAGGTGCGAGGGAAGGGCAGATCCTTGTGGTCGGTTGCTCATCCTCCGAGATTGCGGGCGGCACGATAGGCCATGCATCCGCGCCCGAGGTAGCCGATGCTGTCTATGAGGCCATCTCCGAGGCTTGCGCCAAAAGAGGCGTGTATCTGGCAGCGCAATGCTGCGAGCACCTCAACCGTGCATTGATCGTGGAACGCGCGTGTGCCGAGCGGTACGGCCTTGATGAGGTCTGCGTGATTCCGCAGCCCAAGGCAGGTGGCTCGTTTGCAACGGCTGCATGGGCGGGCATGAAGGAGCCTGTAGCCGTGGAGTATATCAAGGCGCATATGGGAATCGATATCGGCGGTACACTGATCGGTATGCATTTGCGTCACGTTGCGGTGCCGGTCAGAATTGCACAGAACACCATTGGTCATGCAAGCGTGTTGTGTGCGCGCACCCGACCCAAATTCGTGGGCGGCAGCCGTGCGGTGTATCCGAACAGTGACAGAAGATAAATATTTCCATCAAAAAAGCTGAGTCAATACAGACTCAGCTTTTTGATTTGTGTAAGGAATCAATCCTTCTTTTTCTTGGCAACAACGCACATACCGAATGTCAGAAGTGCAACAATCAAGCCGTTGCCAAGTATGCTCTTGCAGTCACCGGCGGTATTGTCCTGCTCGGTTTGATCGTCCTGCTCGGTCTGACCAACCTGCTCGGTGACGTCTGTCTCCGATATGATCGTGTCAGTTTCTGCCGAAGTGGTTGTTTCGCTTTCGGGGTAGCTGACGTTGGATACACCGGGGATGTAGTTTTGGTAGATATAGTTCATACGGCCCAAAGGTGCACAGTCACCGTCGATGTAGAAGTCTTCCATCTCATCAAAAGTGCCGGTGCTGTCCGCCCATTTGAACTGCATGCAGATCTCCTTGTAGCCTTCAATTCCCAACATTTCCATGGGGACCGTGATCATCATTTGATTCTCCATGGCTTGATAGCTGACCTCGCCCACGATCTCAAAGCCGTAAGCACCGTCTGTGCCGTTATATTTTGCTACGGTTGTGGAGAAGTGATCTTTGGCGGAGTAGTTTACGATATAATCGTAACCGTACCAGCCGGTCTCGGCAGAACTGTCAACGTCTACGTAGAGCTGCATCCAGGAAGAGGCAGTGTCATACATCGTAATGTTGTCCTTGGTTTGAACGTAGAAATGCACGTTTTTGGAGTCGGAGGTGACCTTGGAGGCAACAATGTCGTTGCGTCCGGTGCTGTTGGTGTAGCTTGTGTGGCCAAATCCAATTGCGTTACGCTCTACGGTATCACCGGAGGGATCGCTGTAGGTGACGTTTACAGTATCCCATTGATCAAACGAGCCCGTGACGTTGATAGCCCTGCGGGCATCCTGTACCACAACAGGTGCTGTGCCGTTCAGCTTCTGAACGTTGTATGCCAGCTGGATATAGTAGTTATCGAAATAGCCACCGCGCATCATTTCGGTATCACGGGAAAACTCCATAGAGGCAGTATCTACAAACCAGATGCTATCGGATTTGGTGTTCTGGCGCTGTGCAACCCACTCGTTCCAGCCGGTAACCAGCACGTACATTGCCTCAGATTCAATAGCACGATCCCATTGCGCTTGGAAATTCAGACCTTGATTGGTCAGAGATTGATCCGCTTGCCATGCCTGATAGGACTGCTTGAGCACTTCGTCAAAGGGTCTGCGCTTTTTGGAGGGAACATCGGTCGGGTTGGTAAAGGAGCGGCCGCGGTTGGTATGTTTATTGTACAGGGAAGAGTCGGTGAAGGCGACTGTGCCGCTGTGCTGTGCGACTGATACGCTGATAGCCGCACCGTCAAAGTCATACGAGGATTCATAAAGACGGGAGGGCCATTCGAAATCCATCCAAGGCCATCCGTTGGTCTTGGATGCCTCATTGGGCCATTGATTTTGCTTGGTTAAGAAGAAATCGTTGATGTTTGCGCTCTCGGGAGCAATGATGACAGGCTTTCCGTTGATACAGAACCAAGTGTCGGGATACAGGTTTTGGGCATAAATTGCATCGTAGACTTCCCGAACCACGCGTTCTGCGCTGGAGTTGGTGTAGAAGACCACCTTAGGTGCATCAAAGCCTTCCTCGTTGAGCTGGTGCAGGATCTCCATGAGCTGAATGGCATTCGGCAGATAGGCATATCCGTTGGTTACATCAAAATACAAAAAGTCAATGTTGATGTTGCAAAGAAGCTCAGCGTGCTTTCTCTGTACCCAGGCATCATTGGCATAGTAATATCCGTAAAGAGGCTCAGCAAACCAGTGCATTGCACCCACAGGGCCGTATAAGCCGCAGTTTGAGCTGCCTGCAGCTTCCACACCGACCTTATCAATGATCTTTTGCAGGTCAAAAATGCCTTCATCACCATGTTCTCCCTGCCACAGGAAATAGAAAAGGCCAACGTAATGTTCACCGTTTTCACCGTACAAACCTACCTGCTCGGAGGTGTACATGGAACGGTCCAGGTCATCGGTTGCAGCAAAGCCGCCGGATGTCAGATTATGATTGTTGGGAACGGTGTAGGAGCGGATCTCTCCGTTGATCTCGTATGAGATGGTTACGGTTGAGCCGTCTTCGGAATAGGTGTATGTAAGCGTGCCGTCCGAAAGGTCGAGGTCTGAGGTATCCATTTGCTTGAATTCCACCTCGGGCCATTGATTCTTTTTGGCTTCTTCCTCTTCCAGACGCTTTTGCTCTTCCTCATAAGCGAGCTTGGCGTTATATTGATCAATGTCAAAGCCCTCTGCGTCCTCTTTGGTGTCAAAGAAAGCAACGCATTTGAAATCAATGGTTGCACCGGTGGGAATGGGCTCTTTAGCCCAGCTGCCGGAGCTCTCCTTGTAGGGCTGGCCGTTTTCGTCTAACTTATAGCCTGCCTCCAGTGCATCAAAGCGGAAATACTGTGCCTTTTGACCGTCGAAAAGCTCTGCATCGATCAAGCCTTGCGTATCAAAAATATAAGTATGCCATTCACCGTCCGAAATGACGCTTGTTTCCATCATGGAAGAATCATCCGAGGGGCCGGATGCATAAGAGCCCATAAAGAATTGCGTTGTGGTATTTCCGCAATCATTGGCGCGGTAAACGTACAGCACAAAGCGGCCTGCGGTGAAATTTGCCAAGGGATAATAATAGGGATCGGTTTCCCCGGGGACAATGTGTACGTAATCCTCTACTACCTCAGCCGAAACCACGTTGTGTGCGCTTTGTTTGTTGGTCAGCATTTTGGGAGTCAGAATATTCTTGGGGATGGTGGTGTTGAACGTGGGGGCCTCCTGATTGCTCAGAAGATCAAAGCTGTACTTGTAAGTATTGCTTTGTATTGGATCGGGGGACTGCTTATCCGATTCGATAGCCAGCGCAGTGACTACTGTAGCGCTGATCATGGAAAGGCAAAGCAAGGAAATGAGAATGATCGAAATTTTCTTTTGCATCATAAGGACTTCCTTTCTCGGTTAGTATGAAGAAGAGGCAATTGCACCGTTCATGATAGATATTGTAGCAGAAAATGCAAAATAAAGCAAGGGCTTTTAGCACATTTGTGAAATGTTGCCCAAAAAAGATCCACCGGCTTCCCGGTGGATCTCGATTTTAGATATCATAAATTGATTTACGGTGAATCAATCTCTTTTTTTCTTAGCAACAACGCAAGCGCCAAGCGTCAGCATCGCGATGATCGCACCGCTGCCAATGATGCCGCCGCAGGAAGAGGATTGCTCAGCCTCGGTTTCGGTTGCATCGGGAGCCTCGGTTGCGGGCGTTGTGGTCGCTTCGGTCTTTGCTTCTGTAGTATCTTCGGTATCTGCCACAGTATTGCTTTCGGGTTCGGTTTCGGCTTCAGTCTCGCTCTCGGTTTCGTCACCGGTGTCCTCGGATTGCTTGTAGGAGTTGATTGCCTGTACCTGTGCATCAAATGCAGTCTGCGCATCTGCGGTCAGGGGAGCAGCGTAAATGTAGTTGTAGCTCATGGAGTCATCGCCTGCACCGCAAACGTAAAGAGTATCGTTGATGACCTGGACACGGGTTATGCGGTTTGCATCGGGTACTGCAATGCTTGCAACCTTTTCCATGGAGGAATCATCCAGAACGTCAACAGCAGAGCCGTTCTTCAAACCAACCAACAGGAACTTGCCAACGTGGGCAATGCTGTAAGCACCGCTGTATTCGGTATAGCCAAGGCAGTTAACACCGGATGCGTCAATCTTGATAATGCCCGTGCCGCCTTCCTTCAGAGAAGCGCACAGCCAAACGGTACCGTTGGCATCTACAGCCATGTACTGGCCTTCGTCCAGGTGCTTGCCGCCCAGATCGATGGTGCAATCAGCATCTGCAAAATCAATAATGCCTTCAATACCGAAGTTCTTGTTAAGAACGGGGTTTTCGGGATCGGTCACGTCGTAGCAGTAAAGTGCGTCGTGGTTGTAGTTGCTCATAACGAAGCAGTAGTATTTGTCGCCAATCTTGGCAACCTCAACACCGTTCACGCCAACCTTGGTACCGGCTTCGTCACCGGGTTCCAGATCATTGGTGTATACGGGGATCTCGCAGATCTCGGTCAGCTTGCCGTTATCCTGCTGCTGTGCAATACCGAGGCTTAAGTAGTTGTAGTTTACGGAGTAAGCAAAACCAACGTAAACGATACCGCGGTCGTCAGCGGCAATACCCTTAGCGTAAGAGAAGGGAGAACCGGGCAGTGCGTTTTCTTCATTGTAGGAATAGTATAGGTCGGTGATCTTACCAACTTGTGTGTCAAGCACTACAACGCCGCGTACACCGTTACCGCCGTTGAGTGTGCCCATGTATGCGTAACGGCCGTCAGCGGACATGGAGAAGCCGCGCATGTTGATGGTTGCGGCCATGAAGTAGTCGTCAAGTTCTTCCACATAGTCTTCCCACCACCAGGCTTCGTAGTCGGGAGCGATGTCGGAGGTGATAAAGTCAGTGTCCTGATAGAACAAGCCCTTGAGTTCTGCTGAGGTCCATGTATCCACGGTGTAGTCTTCGGTTGCAGCCGAGATACCGGTGCACAGACAGCCGATACAAAGGGCTGCGAACAGGATGATTGCCAAAAGTTTTTTCATGATGCATCTCCTTTTTTGTTTTTTGTGGGATACAAAATATTGTGAATTGTACCATAAATATATCATACTACACAATTTTGCATTTGTCAAGTATCCACGGGTTTTTCTTGCCCAATCGGCATTATGACCAAAGCGAAGGATGAGGTCACCATACGGACGCTCTTTCACGTCTTACTTGTACAAAAAACGGCAGGAATCTGTTCATAATCGAACAAATTCCTGCTACTTTTCCGCTAATTCCGCAGTCCATGTGGATTTGGCTTTTTGTTATTCTTTTATTTTGATTACAACATTTATGACAAACACAACTGCGATATATGCAAGGCTGATGCCGGCTAAGATGCCGCAAATGATTACTGCAGACCGCGGCTGCTCGAATATCAGGCAAACGAGCGGGGAAAAGAGTGTGAGAATGGCGATAACAGCAGGGACATAGCAAGCGCATTGGAGCAAAATCCTTGCTTTTTTGGAACGCTCTTTTTTCGGAAGAAGCGGATAAAGCGAGAGATTCGGGAAGACAATCTCGAACAGAAATTCTCCCACAATCTCTGACACGACCTCTAAAATTGAGCTCAATAAGTCTTCCATGCCGTTCTCCTTTTATTGGCCTATGGCAAAATTCAGAATCATTACAGTCAGTAAGTATAAACCGCTGATGACCATAGCAATAAAACAGGCTGTAGCGTACTGATGGCTCCAACCAAACGAAATGATGGCGCATATTAAGATAGTGGCGAAGGCTACAAAGGTTGGAACATAGCCCATAAACTTGAGAAAGCCATCCCGTTTCTTGGAACGCTTCTTTCTTGGGAAAAGAGGATATAGAGATAGCTTGTCGAATACTTCTAAAAAGAATTCAAAAATCATACAGGCTAAGTCTTCCATGCCGTTCTCCTTATTTCAAGGTCTTGACAAACGCCACAATCTTTTCGAGTGCTTGCGTGATGTGCTTGACGCTGTACGCGTAAGAGATGCGGGCAAAGCCCTCACCGCAGTCGCCAAAGGCGGTACCGGGTACAATGGCACATTTTTGTTCAAGCAGCAGTCGTGAGCAGAATTCCTCGCTAGAAAGCCCGAATTTGCCGATGTAGGGGTAGATATAGAACGCGCCCTCGGGCTCGAAGCACTCGATTCCGATGTCTGCAAGTCCTGCGTAGATATATCTGCGGCGGCGATTGTATTCCTCAGCCATGTATTCAATGTCCGCGTCCCCATTGCGCAAGGCTTCCTCTGCGGCAAACTGTGCCGTGGTAGGTGCGCACATGATGGCGTACTGGTGAATTTTGAGCATCTGCTTTGCAAGCGGCGCAGGGGCGCAAAGGTAGCCCAAACGCCAGCCTGTCATGGCGTACGCCTTGGAAAAGCCGCTGACAATGATGGTGCGCTCCCACATACCGGGAAGAGATGCAATCGATACGTGACGTTGGCTGTAGGTCAACTCAGCGTAGATCTCATCCGATAATATCGCGATATTGGTGTCTCTGAGCACGGCTGCGATGGCTTCAAGATCATCCTTGTCCATGATCGCGCCCGTGGGGTTGTTGGGATAGGGCAACACCAAAAGCTTTGTTTTGTCGGTGATGGCAGCCTTGAGCTCGTCGGCCGTCAGCTTGAACTTGTTTTCATAGGTAGTATTGATGATGATGGGTACACCGCCCGTCAAGCGCACGATGGGCTCGTAGCACACGAACGAGGGCATGGGAATAATGACCTCGTCCCCCGGCTCGATCAGCGCACGGATGGCAATGTCAATGGCTTCGCTGCCGCCTACAGTGACCACGATCTCGTCCTTGGGGGCATAACAAAGGTCAAATCTTCGTTGCAGATAGCGGCTGATCTCTGCACGCAGAGAAAGGTTGCCTGCATTGGAGGTATAGTAGGTCTTGCCGCGTTCCAGGCTCTCAATGCCTGCCTCGCGGATGTGCCAGGGGGTGACAAAGTCCGGCTGACCTACCGTCAGAGCGGTTACGTCGGTCATTTCTCCGACGAGGTCGAAGAATTTACGGATACCCGACGGCTTGAGCTCCGACACGGTTTTGGATAACAACTGGTCGTAATTCATATATCGCTGATGCCTCTCTCGTCCACCTCTTCGGCGCCGTAGATCACGCCCTTGTCCTTGTATTTACGCAGCACGAAATGGGTGGCGGTGGAAATGACGTATTCAATGGGCGCCAGCTTTTGTGCCACAAAGTAGGCAACCTCTTTCATGGTTTTGCCCTCAATGACCAGGCAAAGATCGTAGCCGCCCGACATCAGATACAGGCTCTGTACCTCGGGGTAGTTGTAGATCTTTTCGGCAACGCGGTCAAATCCGCGGTCGCGCTGGGGGGTCATTTTGACTTCGATCAGTGCGGTCACGTACTCACGGTCGGTCTTGTCCCAGTCGATCATGGCCTTGTAGCCGAGAATGACGCCTTCGGCTTCGTACTTGCGGATCAGATCCTTGATCTCTCCCTGTTCTTTATCGAACATGACAGCCAGCTGCTCGGGGGTCAGCGTAGCGTTATCTTCCAATGCTTTTAAGATTTTATCCATGATAATCTCCTTAGTGATTGATTTTCTCTAAAATACTGTCGAAGGTCAAGCCGTAGCGCTTGGCAATGTCGCGCGCGTAGGACTTGCCGTCAGGCTTTGCGCGCACGATCTTGAAGGAACGCTTGCCTTCGCCCTCAATACCTGCAACCAAGGTGTCAATGCGCGAGCCGCCCGCAGCCAAGGATTGCTCGTTGAGTCGGTCGATCTCGGCAGCCAGCTCGTGCAGGTGCGTTGAGAACAGGCAGCGGCAGCCAACGCGTGCAAGGCCTGCCAGCACCTCGGCTGCGATGTAAGACGCCTCATAAGAGCCTGTCGAGGAAAGCGATTCGTCGAGCAGCACCAGGGTGTCTGCGCTGACGTTGTCAAAGATCTCGCCAAGTCTTGCACATTCCTCGCCAAGACGACCCTTGTCAATCGTGTCGTCCGCACCTGTGGGGAAGTGGGTATAGATCGCGTCGCAGGGGCTGATGCAAGCCTTTGCTGCGGGCACGTACATGCCAAGCTGCATCATGACCTGCGCAAGACCGATCGCACAGGTAATGACCGATTTGCCGCCGCGGTTGGGGCCGGTCAGTACCCAGATCATGACGCCGTCCTTGGTAAACTCCACGTCGTTGGGGACGATGGTGTCGTCCTTTGCCAGCTTAAGTGCCACGCAGGGGTTGTACAGATCGGTGGCCACAAAGGTGCGCTCGGACATGGGACGGATCTCGGGGACGGACAGGGTGCAGCCGCGGTCGATCAGTGCCTTTTGCATGGCGGACGCTTTGGTCACGAATTCGATCTCGGGCATCAGTCCCAACAAAAAGTCTGCGTTTTCCAGCACGTAGGATTGCACGATCTTTTTCCAGGAGCGCAAGGAGTCGCTGTAAACGTCGTTGATGGCGGAATTGAATGCCAGCGAGAGCGCCATTTTCTGGTTCTCGGATTGCTTTTTGCCAAAGGGAACCAGGTTTGCAATGCAGGTGTATTGGTCGTTTTTGAAGTTCAGACGCAAAATCTTGTCGATCACGTCGCCCGACTTGAATGCTTCGGGGTTGATAGAAAGCACACCCGCATGTACAGGACGCAGCTGTGCGTCCAGATTGACACCGATGGTCACCGATTTGATATCGCGCACGCGCTTGGTCAGCTCGGCAAGGCGAGCGTTGAGCTCGCGGTAGTAATCCGAATCGGCCAGCTCGGCAATTCTGTTGGCAAGCGTAGTAAAAGCCTCGCCCTTGATGTAAGGACGCGCTGCGCTCAACCCCTCGTGCAAAAGCTCAATGCAGGAGATGTAAAGCTCAATTTCGGTCATGCTGGAAAGGTAGTCGTGCGTGTCACCGCTGTCGCTTTCCAGTCTTCGCAGCTCCATGATATCCGAGAGAATGGGGATCAGGTCGGTTAAGGTCTGGCCGAGCGCAGGGCAGCGCAGCATGTCCGCAAACATTTCATTCCTGTATCGCATGACGGTGGGGTCTATGGTGAAATATTCCTCCACCTTGCTGTTTTTGAGATCAAAGGCCTCCAAAAGCCCCAACTCGTCCAGCGTATACATATCGATATCGGGGCAGTATTTGCCCGAAAAATGATCCTTTTGAGATTGCTCATTGGGGTAGAGCAGAGAGAAAAACGTCAATTCCATATAAAACCTCTTTATTGAATGGGAATGATAATTTGTTTGTCGCGGCACTTGACTGTGATGCGGTCAAATCCGCACTCGCCAAGCAGGGTAAAGCCGTCTGCAATGCTGCGGCCAACGTTTTCGGGCGCATGTGCATCCGAGCCTACGGTCACAAGCGAACAGCCAACCGATTTGTAAAGGGAAAGGATATCGCGATCCGGCATAGCAAAGCCAAGACCCTTCCAAAGCGTGGAAACGTTGACCTCAAGAGCAACGTCCAGCTTGCCCATGCGCTCGAAAAGGTGCGTCAGCTTAGAGGTGTGCTCGGAAATGTCAAAATCCGCGCCCGCTTTGCCCATGTAACGGCAGGGGTAGGTCAGATGCGCCAGCGTGCTGATGCCGGGAAAATCGATCGATCGAAGCATCTCGTCCAGCATGCGGTCAAAGAGCTGATGCTGCTGACGCGCGGACATCAGATCCATGCGCATCAGGTAAAAATCGGGAACTCCGGGCAGATTGTGCGTCGAAAGAATGACAAAATCATAATCATGTGCCATAAGCGCATCATAGGCCTCTTGGGGATATTGCATGGGCTGTCCCAATTCAATGCCGCGCAAAAGCGTCAATCGGTCGGCATATGCATCGCGCGCCTGCGACATTTCCGCAAAGGCGGCTGCCTGATCAAAATATTGATAAATGCCTTCCACCTGGCCGTTGATTTCGCAATGGTCGGTCAAGGCAAGCACGCCCACACCTGCATCGACAGCAGCCTGTGCCATGGCAAGAGCCGTTGCAGACGGATCGCCGTCAAAGGAGTTGCGCGTATGAGTATGTAAATCGCAAAGCATATACTTCTCCATAATATATAGATAGTATAACTATATCACAAATTTCGGAATTTGTATAGAGAATATCGCAATATTTTCGGAAAAATTCACATTTTAGCCGTCAAAACTTGCAAAATTGGACGGCTTGTGCTACAATAGATACAAGGAAGGGGGGATGTGCATGACAAGGCCGACCAATCTGTGGCAGCTGCTGCAGAAAACGCATGACCGTATCGCTCTGATGCGTGCGTGCGGTGTGTGCGAGGATGTGATACAAAACGGTTCGGATTTTGACCGTTTGAACCAGTATGCCGCGTGTATGCCGCTGTGCGAGGGGCACGAGCTTTTGGCGGCGGATGCAGAGCTGATCCAAGGTTTAATTGGCGTCCGAGTGCCGATTTGCCCCGAAAGTGCTGCAGCGCTTTGGCATGCTGTGGCGTACGTGCTAACAGGACAGGGCGAGATGCCAAGCCCTCCCAAAGTATGTGAGATCGTATTCGCTGCTCCCGTGCAGCAGGAAATCGATATCTTGCATTTAGGGCAAGCATATTATGCAACTCCCACGCCCGAGCTGCTGATGCAGCTTTTGAACTCCTCGGTGCAGGCGATCGGTGTGACGGTGCAGATCGAAAGCTTTGTAAGACCGAACCCGTATACCGCCAAACGACTTTACGAAACCGAAAGAGAAGCGCTGACAGCTGACGAGCGTGACCATCTGAGTGCGCAGACCTTGCGCGTGCTTGGCAAGCTGTGTGCCGAGCGTGGTTCGGTTTTGTACGTGGAATCGGATTTTGCCCATGCCGACGCATGGCGCGCCTTGCTTGCGTACCTGCAGCAGAGCGGATGTCTTGCGCAGATCGTGCTGGTCGTGCGTAGCGCAGATGCTTTGTGTGCTGCCGCACCGCTTGCAGACTGCTTGCCTAATCCATCGGATATCCCCACCGTGCGCGTGGGTGTGGCCAACGTGCAAGAAAGGGAAGCGTTGCTTGATCTGTATGCCACTCTGTTGCCCGTCGGGGGATTACCACCGAGTGATAAAATAAAAAATGATCATTGAAAGAATGAGAGGGTTTTTATGCTGGATTATGTTCAAGCTGCCTTTTGGTCATTGACATATGTTTTTTTGATTATATATGCAATAAAATTCAAACGTCATGGCATACCTCTAGCATCAATTTGCTTGAACTTTGCTTGGGAGACTGTTGCATTGGGGCAATCTCTGATGATGGGAGAGTTCACCGGATCCTTGATAGTTCATATAGCGTGGTTTTCATTGGATCTTGTTATTTTGCTGCTTTTTTTATTCTGTGAAACACCAGAACCCAAAGTCAAGTGGAAAAAGTGGATATTCCTTATCAGTTATGTGTGCTCTTCTGTGCTTTTGATGTTTGTGTTCAGTAAAGGCTATATGCTGTTGTCATGTTTTGTAATTGATCTTATTATGGCAGTGGATTTTATCGTATTTGTTTTGTTTAGGCGCGTGAAAAAGCACTGGATTTCCTATGTGATAGGGGGGAGTAAACTGATAGGTGATATGTGTGCTTGGCTATTTTACAGGGATGCGTTTAGTATCAACTTTATTGGTAGTATTGTGTTGTTGTGTAATTTGGTATATGTCAGTATTTTGCTGTGTAAACCGAATGATCAAGGTTTGTTGTGTACCGATCCGATATAAGATTATAATGAGATTGGTATGTGAACAAATTACTTTTATAAATACACAAATCTGACTTCAAAAAAGAAACAAACTATGGAAAATCCATGAGTCTTATTTCTTTTGATTATGGTTGTATTGAAAGTAAGGATTGCGTAATGTTATCATCGCGAATTTTTGGAGTGATTGACTGACGCGATTGCGGTAATGGGGGCTCACATAGCCGCTCCTTCATATCTTTAAATGTCGAAAAACAGAAGCCTTGATATAAAGATTTCTGCTTTTATTGTAAAAAGAAAACCACGCGATAGTCGCGTGGTTCAGTAGAGGTTAACCGATGAACAGACAAATGCTATCGTGTCGTTGAGGGGCAACGAACCCCACAAAAAACATGAAACAAACACGCATCCGTTTGCAGTTTAGTAACCTTTTTATAGTTGCTCTACAAGGTTGAGTTGAAACTTGAACAAACCCGTTTATGGGTAGCAAGTAATCATTGCACGCTGACAGGCCAATTTACGGCGCACTTGTGCGCAGCCAGTATTATTAGGGCTATGCCCGAAAATGAAATACCACCCGCGGGTGGATATTTATTTATGCTGCATTTATTGCTGATTTTCCAGTTCCATGTTTCTTGTTTATTGAGCATTGCCGTTATCCCGATGATAAACAAACTCGAGGTTTTCGGGAAATTCCCACCACGAATAATTTTCTTCGATCAGGATCAAGGTGCTATCATTTTGGATTTCAAAAACAGCTTTTCCATTTGGCGTAGTTGTGGTCAGTCGATTATCCTTGACCGTAAAGGTGCCGTGCTCCGCATATGAAATAATGGCTCCCATACCCATGGAAAAGGAGTAATCTTCAAAATCCAGCTGCAGATACGGAACCATAAATTCCTGATAATCGCCGCTGGCATAATATGTGCCGGATGCTAAATCGCATGGGTTTGAAACGGAATTCTTGCATGAAACAAGGCATATGCAAACGACAACAAGCAGGATCAACGGTATTGCTTTTTTCATGATGAAATCTCCTTTGACTTTGAAATATTATGGGTCGTACAGCTACCTTCACCTATATAGTTGCAAAAAATCGAAAAATGTTCAACGTTTTTGCAAAAAAATACTGTAAAGAAACTGTAAACAGCAGCGGGAGGCGCATGGCCTCCCGCTTTTTGGATGATTTACTTCAACGCAATCGCCTCGCCCAGAGTCAGCGAGAACACGAATGCTCTGTCGGGTTCTTTGCCAAACAACTGTTTGACGGCTTTGGCGTAATGGAACAGCTGATCCTTATGCGCTCGGGTCATACGCTCCCGATATAGCGCGTGGTTTTGCCGCTCTTCGGGGGTGGGGCGGTCGGTCTTGTAGTCACAAAGCGTGATGCTGCCGTCGCGCCCGATCAGCAAGAGGTCGATCGAGCCTTGCACGTGCAAAAGCTTGCCCTCGACCAGCTGTACAAGCTGGGGATTTTGCGTGAATTCTTCAAGCGGAACGAAATTGTTAAAATGCACCTCACGCATGACCTTTTCGGCATCCATGACCAAAGAGAAGAATGCGCTGTCAAAAAATGTCTGCAGTGCGTGTACGTTGACGATTCGTGCTACGCGCGACGTGACGTACTTTTCCTTGACCAGCCGCTCCAGCTCGTTCGCAATGCCGTGCTTGGCCACGCGAGCAAAATCGCAATACTGCAAGAACAGATGCGCTGCGGTGCCGCGCTCTGCGGGGGTGGGCTTGGTGTTCTCGGCCATCAGCGCAAAGAAATCCGGCTTTTCGCTGTGCATTTGCACAAGTCTGCGTTCCAAGGCTTCGCGAGATTGCATCTGCTCAGCACTCTCCCCCTCGGTAAAGCAGAAATCGGTGTCCAGCATATTGGGCGAGAGCTTGGAGGCTGCCGCCTTGGAGGGAATACGGTAAAGCAGTGAGGCATGCGCACTCTGCGCCTTGGCAAGATGGATCAGCGCGGTGTATTTATCGGCACCGGGGGTGCTGTGACGATCCTCTGCGGTGCTTTTTGCTGCGGCACTGCATGAAACAGGCACAACTGCACCCTGATCATACAGCACCACTTGACTGCAATCTTGGGCTTTTTGCTCATTTGCTGACATGGCGCTGAGTACCCACGACAGATAGTTAGAGGCTTGCATGATCTCGGCACTGCCGCCCATGGCACACTCTCGCTGCAGCGTTTTGTAAGGCTTTTTGACGGTTGCGGTCAGATATAAGCGCTCTCTTGCGCGTGTGAGTGCCACGTACAGCGTGCGCATCTCTTCCTCGGTGCTGTGGTGCAGCTTACCAAGTGTCATGGATCGGCGCAACAGCGTGTCGCGCTTGCCTTTACCGTCCGAGAGCTTGATGCCAATGCCCATATCCTTGTCGTAGATCAGCGTTTGTCGGCTGTCGCGGCGGTTGAAGGATTTGCCGCACTTGACCAAAAAGCAAACGGGGAATTCCAAGCCCTTGGAGTGATGTACGGTCATGATCGAAACACCGCCGCCCGCGCAGGATGCCTCGCTTGCCGCTCCCTTGGCCGATGCTGCACGGTGCTGCGCGCGTACAAAGCCGTAAAGCCCGTTCCAGTGCTTACGCGTGAACTGTCTTGCGTTTTCGTAAAGGAACAGGAATGCCTCTTGCTCGGCAAACGCGGCAAGATGCTCGTCCTGCGCAAGCTGCGTCAGCAGCGCGTCGGCTCCCAGCTGCACGGCAAGTGTTCGTTTGTCCTCCAGCCAATCGCAAAAGGCTTTGCATTTGCTGCCAAGTATTTCGGTATCGCTTTCGGCTGCGTATTGCACGATGGCTTCGTACAGGGAAAGATTGTGTGCCGCACGCTTGCGGATCAGCGCCAGCTGCTCGTGCGAAAAGGGCGCAGCGGCTGCCCCCTGCGGCTCTGTCAGCAAATAGGAGAGCGGAATATCTTGCGAAGGATTGTCGATTATATCCAAAAGCGAAAGCCAGAAGCGGTATTGCGCGCTCTTATAAAGCTCTCCGCCTGTTTGTCGGGAAACGGGGACGCCTGCGGCAGTCAAAGCCTCTGCAAATGCATCCAAAGGGGTTTTGGAGCGGCAGAGAATGGCAATGTCCGAGGGCAGGATGGGCGTGCCGTCCGCCTTGCGCTCTTCTCTGAGCAGGCGCACGATCTCGTTGACTGCGGCTACGGTTTCTGTATCAATGCCGTCGCCCTCGTCCTCGTCATCCTCGGCATCGTCCTCATCCGCGTCGGCAGGCTGCGTGATCTGCAGCTGCACAAGCGGACTTCGGTAGCCCTCGGGGGCTTGCTTTTTATGTATGAGGTCGTCATCGGGGCGGTAGCCGATGGTGTCGGGGCAGGCCTCGAAAACGTATGAACACACAAGATTGGTAAAGTCGATGACCGATTTGTCACAGCGGAAATTTTCGGACATGAACAGCACGCAGCCCTCATCGGTCTTTGGCGGATTTTCCAAGTTTTCGGGGCTCAGCGTGGCAAAGCGTTTGCGGTAGCCCGCAAAGATTGAAGGATCGGCCTCGCGGAATCCGTAAATGCTCTGCTTGATGTCGCCCACCATAAAGCGATGATCACCGCCGATGATGGCAAAGATCTTGTCCTGTAAGGAGTTTACGTCCTGATATTCGTCGATGTATACCCAATCGAATTTGTCGCGGTACGCAAGGGCAAGATCGGTCAGGCTGCCGTCGGGATTCTGCAGAAGCCGCAGCATAAAACGCGGCATATCCGAAAATTCGCAAACGCCCAGCCGCAGCTTTTCTTCGCTGTAGCGCTTATCGTATTCGGTCATGATGGCCGCAAGCGTGTGGCAGATGGAGGCCGTGGCCGCAAATTGCGCGCGGATATCCTCGGGATCTACCGTAAAGTTTTCGGCAAGCTTTTTGATCTTGTCGTTCTGCTTTTTGCGGAAGGCCTCGAATTCCTCGCAAAGCGGTGTTTTCTGATCCTTTTTGACGGTCGGCTTTTTGGTGGCGGGATGTGCCGCAAAGGCCTCGGCCGCGTCCTTGTAGCCACCGTTTTGCAGCCTGTGTGCGATCATGCCGCAGCGCGCAGCATCGGAATCAAACATCTGCGCAAAGGATGAGCCGCACACGGGATCGGCCGCGATCTCTGCTTTGGCCTTGAGAAATTTTTGCTCCAGCGCCAAAAGGGAATTGACCGTGTAGGTGCGCAGCTGTGCGCCCCACAGGGAGTCGAAAAAGTCAGCCTCGGTCTCGGCTTCTATGCGCTGTGCGCAGTCGAAAATACGCGCAACGCCCTGCTCGGAGGTAACCAGCTTTTGGTAAAGGTCGGTCAGCGTGGGAACGAGTGCCGAAAAATCTCGCGAGGAAACCAGCGTTTCCACAAACGAAAGAAACGCGCTCTCGCGTGCAAGTCCCAGCACACCGTTTTCCGTGTCGCGACACCCGTGATAAAAGTCTTCAACGACCTCTTCCATCACAGCGCAGGCAATGCCGTCCGCTTCACCGTCGTCTGCCATGCGAAAGCCTGCGGGCAGTCCGAGTCGCTCAAAGTTGGCGCGTACGGGCTCTCCGAAAAAGGCGTCGATGGTGTGAATATGCGCGCCCGGCAAAAGAAGGAGCTGATGGTTGAGGTGTCGGTTGGCGGGGTCTTTTGCGATGGCCTCGGTCAAAGCACTGGCAATACGCGCTCGCAACTCTGCTGCTGCGGCACGCGTAAAGGTGACGATCAGCATGCGATCCAGCGTGCAATTCTCATCGCCCACGATCTGATTGATGATGCGCTGGGTCAGCGTTGCCGTCTTACCCGAGCCGGCTGCGGCCGACACTAAAAGGGAGGTCTTTTGGTATTGCATAGCGGCGCTTTGCGCCGGTGTCCACGTACGTGCCATATAAATCTCCTTTTAGTTAAAATGTGTCGGTCACGGCCATGTCGCAGCTGTCCTTGATGCGGCAGAAGCGGCAGGCGTCGGATCCCGGTCTTTTTTCTATGATGCCGTCGTACATTTGCGCTGCAATGTCACGCACGGTGCTTTGTATTTTGCGGTTGATCTCGGCAAATTCGTCTTTGGTGCAGTAAAGCGTGCCGGCCTTTTTCTTTTCGGGATCGGCATCCGGATCAATTGCTTCGGGTACACCGTCCTCGGAAAGGATCATGCCGCTCCTGAACGGCTTGGGTACGCCGTTTTCCTCGGCTGCCGAAAAATACAGCGCTGCCGAGGGAATGACCGCACCGTTTTTGTCGTAAAGCTTGACGTTTTCGGGAGAGCAAACGGTGAAAAGATACAAGGGCAGCTGAATGTCTTTGCCGCTGTAAGCGTCCTCTAATTTGAACTTGCTGCTGCCGGTCTTGTAGTCCACGATGCGCAAATAGGTTTTGCCCTCGTGTCGCCATACGTCCACGCGGTCAACCGTGCCGCCGATGCAAACGGCGGGCAGCGGAGATTCTCTGACGGGCAGTATCATAGGTGAGGGAGCGGTGGGATCATGCTCCTTGATCCGCTGCTCAAAGGCAACGGGAATGAAAAGCCCTTGCGAGAACTCGGACATCAGCGACTCTAAAAGCGAGAGCGCCAGCTCGCGCAGCTTGCAAAAGCGATGCATCAGCGAGGGTGGGACGTCTTCAAGTCTGCTGTGGCATACTGCGCTGATATATAGTGAAATGATGCTGTCGGCAAGCTGTTCGGTTTCGTTGTCCGATAGGGGATGCACGCGGCCGTCCTCTCCCATGCAGGCCTTGATGAAGTGCTCAAGTACGTAGTGAATAAACGATCCCGCATCGGCATAGCTGACCGTGGCAGGCGCACGCTGGCGCAGCTCCAGAATGTTTTCGGAAAAATAGCGGAAGGGACAACTTGCAAAGGTCTGAATCTTGGATTTGCTCAGGTACAGCTTGTCCCCAAGCAACGCCCTTGCCGCTTCGGGTGAAATACAGGGCAGATACACGGCATCTTCCTCGGGTTCGGCTTGTACGGTTCGCGGCAGGTGTACCGGAGTTTCTTTGCAATCGGGGAACAGATGCAGCACGCGCTGCCATGCCACGCCGGGGGTGATGTCCTTGCCCGCTGTGTTTTTCTCGGAGCGGGAAAGGTAAAGCAGCTCACTTGGCTTTGTCATGGCGCGGTATACGTAAAACAGCTCGGCTGAGGAACGGATCTCCTTGGTGGTATGCATGCCAAGGCCCAGCTCGCCCAAAAGCTGTTTGTCCTGCTCGGAAAGCAGCCCCGAATCGCTGACCGAGGCGGGGAATTCACCCTCATTGAGTCCAAGCAGCAGCGCGACCTTGACCCGGTCCAAGCGCATGGTGGCGGCTGAGCCGATCATGACGCAATCCTGCATGGTGGGTACCGAGCCCATATCGCTTTTGGCAAGCATAACCGAAATGGCTTGCGCAAATTCTGCAGGAGTCAGGCTTTCGTTCGGCATCAGTGCAGCCAGCTGAGCAAGGATGCTTGTCACGTGGTCGTAAAGGCGTACCGTATCTCCCGCTTCTCTGATCTTGTCCAGCGTCAGCTGCGTGGCGGCAAGATCGGCAAGTCTGTCCGAAACCTGCAGCGTCTGCAGATATTCCCAAACGGCAGCACACATATCCGGCACGTTTTGTGCGGCACGCAAGCGCATCTCCAGCGTTTGCAGCGGCAGCATAACGGTCTCTCTCGTACGGTTGGCTGCTGATAAAATATCGGCAGCACGGGGGGACATGACCTCGCTGTAGCCATCGGGGTTCATGGTCCATACGTCTGCAAAAAAGCGGTTTCCCGAGATGTTCCAGGTCTCGCAATAGTCCTCAAAGCGATCCATGTCGGCGTTTTCCACACCGCAAAGTCCCGTGTGTAAAAGGGTCATGACGTCGGAGCGACGGTATCCCGTGCTGACGCAGCGCAGAGCACTTTGTATCAGTCTTGTGATGGGGTATGCGCAAACGTCGGTGCGACGGGAAAGGAAGTAAGGCACGTTGTATTGTTCCATAGCGCGATCTAAAATTCCGCGCCAGGCTTCGGTATCGCGCACCACCACCGCGATCTCACCGTGCGTATATCCCTTGGAGATCAGCTCCACGATATGGAGCGCGGCAGCTTGTGCTTCGGTATAAGGTGTTTCGCAAACGAACAGGGAAATGGGCGTTGGGGCATCCGTTTTTGGCTCGGGTTGAGCCGAAAAGCTCCAAAGCTTTTGTTCCAGTGCAATCAGTGAAGCATCCTGTGTACGAATGCTGTGTGTCAGCGTAACGGTGTCGGGGGATTGCCCAAGCTCGCGGCACATGCGAAGAATACGCATATGCGTGTTGGCTTGCTCCTCCATATGAGGCGGCACGCTGCTCTCGTCGGGCAGGCAAAGCGTGACGGTTACACCGTCCGCGCCCGCCAGCATTTGCCGCAGCACGCGGTATTCGGGCGAGGTAAAGCTGGTAAAGGAATCGATGTAGATCTGTGCTCCCGCGAAAAATTCACCGTGGCGTTCCAGCACGGAGGCAAGACGGGTCAGCTTGTCTGCGGGGTCTCCGCCAAAGCCGTCGTCCAGCATATTTTCAAAGCAAGCCCACACAAGCGCAATGTCGCGCATCTTTTTGTATAGGGGGGATGCGGAATCCAGCCTGTCGCAGGCGCGCTCCGCATCGGCAGGGGTCAGGCCTGCGGATCGCAGCTCCTCTGCTGTGCTGAGCATCAGTGCGGGCAGGGCGGGATCGGAGGTGTTTCGGTATTGCTCCAGCATACCGGAAAGCTCACGCAGCGTTTTCCACATGTAAAGCGATCTTGCCGCCTCGGAAACGGGTTCTGCCGCAATGCCGCCGTAAATGCCGAATACCTTTTCGGCAAGACGGGAGAAGCTGAGGATCTCAAAATGCAGCCCCGCACCCGCGGGCAGGGAAGAAAGCAAACGGTGCTCCGCGCTGTAGACTTCCTGCTCGGGCACGATCAGCATAGCGCGTCTGCCCGCGGCAACGTCATCGCGAATGCATTGCTCCACGTAAGCGGATTTACCGCAGCCCGAATGGCCGAAAACAAAGGTGGTCATGCTTGCTCTTCCTCCTTGATCATAATGTTTCTGCAAATGGTATGCCGTCCGCGCCATGAATAAGCACGGTGGGAAAAGTCTTCATCCGACATGCCGCGCAGAATGGCAAGATCGGGAGAGGGGATCAGGTCTTGTTGAAAATAGGGAACGGTCGTATAAAGCGTTCCCGCTTTTTTTGCCGCTGCCGTAAAGGGACAGGCGTCCTGGCAGATGTCGCAGCCCCAAACGTACGGGTGGGAGCGCAGCTGCGCGATCTCTTGCGCGTCAAGCGCGCCTTTTTTCTGTGTCAGATCCGAAAGGCACTGCTCTTTGGTCAGATCTACGGGGCAAGCACGGCGGCAGGCACCGCAATCGGGGCAGTGCGAGATCGGCTGAGCGCTGCTGTCGCAGGGCATGCTTGTGATGATCTCACCGAGAAATACGTAGGAGCTGTGCTTGTGCGTCAGCAAAAGTCCGTTTGAGCCCATGACGCCAAGCCCTGCTTTGCAAGCGGTCTCGACCTCGGCAATGGGAGAATGATCGGCAAAGCCTGCGAAAACGTGATCGGGATACTCTGTGCGCAGCGCAGACAAAACAGACTCAAACAGCATAGCGAAATAGGCATGATAGTCCTTGGCCACGGCGTACATGGAAACCGTGCGAGTCTTGCAAGGCACGGCATACGGCACAGCCAGCATGATCACGGATCCGTCGGATATACCCGCACGCTCTAAAAGATAAGGCCGCAGCACACGGCAATCCGAAAGAGAGATCACGCTGCCCACAAGCAGCCCCTCGGGCAAAAATTTCGCAAAATTCACCATAGCGGCGTCCTCCTTTTTTTCTTAATCTTCATTATACCAAAAAAAGCGCAAAAAAACAAGCGGACGCGCCGCTTTTGTCATATATTTTCTGATTTTCATAAATCTTTGGGATTACAACCCGAAGGACACATGACGCACACGCATCCCTTTGCCGGATTTTTTCTGAATTCAACAAGTTTTTATGGTGTCTTCATGAAACGGTCACAAAGGTTCTTTATAATGGTATTGTAAAATCAAAGGGAGGTATCCATCATGCAGGATAACAAAGATATCGACTTTGACAAGATTGACCCCAAAAAAGAAAAGGAATATAAGTACGACGTGACCTCGACCAATGAGCAGTACACAGGCTACGTCACACCTGAGGGCAGCACGGGATATACCTATACTCCGACCCCCGTTAAGCCTGTGCGCAGACGCCGCGCGGCTATGATCACGGTGCTCACTGTGTCCTCATTGCTCGTGGTGCTTGCCATGGGTATGGTGTTCATGGGCGGTATGCTGTTGGGTGTCCAAATGAATTTTCACGGCATGGAAATGGACGGAGATCTGAGCGGCATGCCTGCGATTGGGCAGATGCAGTATAATGAGGATGCAACCTCGTCCGACGGCTCGGACAAGTTGAATAAGGCTGAGGCGCAAAATACATCGGGCATCACCTCTGCCGGCGAGAACGCCATGTCTGCTCCCGAGGTCGTAGGTATGGTTTCGGCAGCTGTTGTGGAGATCTCGACCGAAACCAAGGTCAGCGGCAGCTGGGTTTCCTCTTATGTAGCAGGTGGTGCCGGCAGCGGTGTGATCATCTCGGCTGACGGCTATATCGTCACCAATCATCACGTAGTGGACGGTGCGGATAACATCAAGGTCAGATTGACCGACGGCACCGAATTCTCGGCGCATCTGCTGGCTTCCGATAGCCAAAATGATCTTGCACTTTTGTGGATCAATGCACAAGGCCATTCTCTGACTGTCGCGCAAATGGGCTGCAGTGCCGACTTGGCGGTCGGTGAGGAAGTGTTGGCCATCGGAAATCCGTTAGGCTCTCTTGGCGGTACCGTGACAAACGGCATTATCAGCGCCACGGCACGCACGCTGGAGATCAACGGCAATACCATGACGCTGCTGCAGACCAACGCAGCCGTCAACCCCGGCAATTCGGGCGGCGGTCTTTTCAATATGGCGGGCCAGCTGATCGGTGTCGTCAATGCAAAGTGTTCGGATGATGACGTGGAAGGTCTGGGCTTTGCCATTCCGGTTGATACCGTGTATGAGATCATGTCCGATATGATCGAGATAACCGCTTCGTACGTGGATGACTTGAAGCAATACGGCTACGTGCGCGGCATTGTGGATTCGGGACTTTCTCTGTACGACGTGACCAGTATACAAGAAGCCTTTTACTATTTCAATGCAAGAAGTACGGGCGTTTACGTGCTGGAATCTGCATATTCATCCGAGATAAAGTACGGTGACCGTATTGTATCTGTGAACGGTACGGCTGTCAGTACCGTATCCGAGGTTTCCGCGTTGCTGGGACAGATGCAGGTGGGAGATACTTTGACGCTTGTGCTGCGCAGAAGCGGCAGGGATTTTGAGGTCTCCTTTGAGCTGCAGGAATATGTCCCGGAGGAATTCCGCAATAACGTGAGTTTTGAATAAGATCCGAAAATAAAAAAACGGAGGACAATGGAATGTATCACATTTTAGTTGTGGACGATGAGTCCAGGATCCGCGCTATCATTCGTAAATACGCTGAATTTGAGGGACATACCGTCAGTGAGGCGACCGATGGCATGGATGCGGTATATCAGTGCCGCGAAAACACCTTTGATATGATCATCATGGATATCATGATGCCCGAGCTGGATGGCTTTTCGGCTTGCCGTGAGATCCGTAAGATCACCCAAACACCCATCATTATGCTGTCCGCAAGGGGAGAGGAATACGACAAGATCAACGGCTTTGAGCTCGGCATCGATGATTACGTTGTCAAGCCGTTCTCACCCAAGGAATTGATGCTGCGCATTGAAGCAGTCATGAAGCGCGTGGGCAGAAGTGCCGCGCAAGCACCCAAGCAGCAAAACAGGATCGTGGAGCTGGATGGGGGCGGCTTGCGTGCGGATCTGACCGCACGCATCGTATATATCGATGGAGAACGTGTGGAAATGTCGCCCAAGGAATACGATTTGTTCTTTTACATGCTGGAAAATCGCAACATCGCACTCTCGCGCGAAAAGCTGCTCAGTGAGGTCTGGGGCTATGATTTCTTTGGTGATGCAAGAACGTTGGATACGCACATCAAGCTGCTGCGTAAGAGCCTTGGCAAATACAGTGCGCATATCGTAACGCTGCGCGGTATGGGTTACCGCTTTGAAGAGATCAAATGAGCCAAAGGGATAACGATAAGTGCTCTTATCCGGGCACCGGCGTGACCACAAAGCTTTTGCTCTATTTTCTGATCTTTATAATGCTGATGCTTTTGGTGCTGTGGATCTTCCAGGTCATGCTTCTGAATTTGTTTTACCGCAACACCAAAATGAATGAAATGGAAAAGATCGCCCAGGTCATTGAGCAGGTTTTACAGAATGACGAGCAGGAAGCCTTAGGGCAAACGGTATACGACTATGCAGCAGAGTATTTGGTCTGTATCCGTGTTTTCCGTGTAAATCCCAGCAACAAGGCGATCGAAATCTCGGATGCCGACGTATCCGAAAACTGCTTTCTGCATCACATTTCTTCGGCTACGCTGACCGAGCTTTATCAAAAGGCAGTGGCCGAGGGTGGACATTATCAGACCATGATCCCGTTTTCGGGCTTTGGGAATGAGATCACCCAAGGCAGACTGCCGGGAAGTCTTGAAGAGAGCGACCGTATTATGACCGAACGCTTGAGTATGATCCGTGTGGATATCTTCCATGTGGGTAAAACGCCTTACGTGATCATGCTCAACTCGGAGCTGACGCCCCTGAGTGCTACAGTGGCAACGCTCAAGGTGCAGTTCCTTTGGATCGCCATGGTGCTGATCATATTGGCGCTTTTGTTGGCAATTGTGTTTGCGCGCAGCATCGTATCTCCCATCGTGCGCATGAACCAGACAGCCAAGCAGTTGGCTAAGGGAAATTACGACGTGCATTTTGAAGGGGAGGGCTACCGCGAGACGCGCGAGTTGGCGGAAACCTTGAACTACGCTTCGAAAGAGCTTTCGCAAAACGACAGGCTGCAAAAGGAGCTGATCGCCAATATCTCACACGATCTGCGCACACCCCTGACCATGATCAAGGGCTACGGTGAGGTCATGCGTGACATTCCGGGTGAGAACACACCCGAGAATATGCAGATGATCATTGACGAAACCGAGCGCCTTTCCGAGCTGGTCAACGCGCTGCTGGATATTTCCCGACTGCAGGCAGGTACGGAGGAGCTCAAGAGAGAACCGTTCGATCTGACCGAGCAGGTGCAAAAGACGGTCGAGCGCTACGACAAGCTGCGTACCTCGGACGGCTATTGCGTGCAATTTGAATTTGACCGAAACGTGACTGTCAATGCGGACAAAACGTTGTTTTTACAGGTGCTTTATAACCTGATCAACAACGGCATCAACTACGCGGGGGATGATAAGACTGTCATCGTACGCCAGGAATGCCGCGAGGATAAGGTACGCATATCGGTCATTGACCACGGTGTGGGCATCGCACCCGATCAGATTCCGCTGATCTGGGACAGATATTACAAGGTTGACCGCGTACACAAGCGTGCGGTGGTCGGTACGGGACTCGGACTTTCGATTGTCAAGACCGTGCTTGAGCGTCACGGTGCGCTGTACGGTGTGGAGAGCAAGCAAGGCGAAGGCTCTACCTTCTGGTTTGAGCTTCCGATAGATAAGAATGCATAAATAAAAGGAGCTGCTTCAAAAATCTGAAGCAGCTCCTTGATTTTATTGACTTATTCAGCGTCAGTTGTGGTGGTTTCCTCGGTTGTGGTGGTTTCCTCGGTTGTGGTGGTTTCCTCGGGCTTGGTGGTGGAAACGTACTTTTCGTTGGAAGAAATGTAGCCGTATACGGGGTTGCCGTTTTCATCGTCAGCAAGCTGGATCTTGTACCAGCCGTTGCCCTTTGCAACTGCGGTAACCTCGTCGCCCTGAACCAAAGCGAGTATCTTGTTGTCGTCCACGTCGAAATTGTAGTAGGATCTGACGTTGAGCGCATTTGCAATGATGTACAGCGTGATAGGCTGCTCCAGCACGACGGTTTCGGGATCCTTGACGTATGCAGCGGTCTTATGTACGTAGCAGGTCAGTGTCTGGGTTTCGGTGGTGGTTTCTTCGCCTTCGGCAGCGGTGACCTCAACCTCGGTCACAAATTCGATTCTGTACCAGTTTTCGCTGTACCCGGTGCTCTTGAACTCGGAGTCCTTAGCTGCATAATCCACAATGGTGGATTCGCTGACGTACGCCTCGGAACGAATGGTGGCAGCACTTGCGATGATGAAAATGGTCTGCTCAAGATCGGTAAATACTTCCTCGGTGGGAGGAACGGGATCGTCAGAGCCGCCGGTTCCGTTATTGTCGCCCGTACCTACAGAGGGATCACCGGTATTGGTGCTGTCGCCTGTGCCTGTGGGATTGAGGATGATTTCGTTGTTATCGGTTTCATCGGAATTGCCTTCCTTATTGTTACATGCACAAAGCGAAAGGACAAGCATAAGTGCAAGAGCGATGAGAAGAATCTTTTTCATCGTAAATTTTTACCTCCGTAGTATGTACTTTTGTCACGGGATTTTACCCGATTTTCATGATTGATATTATTATACCATACAGGGTGTATCTTGTCAAGAAAAAAACACTACTTTGCATAACTTTTTTCCCTGAAAAAACGCCGAAAATCGCAAAATGCTGTGTTGGTAGCCGCAATCCCATACAAGATGCAGTATTCTGTAGAAAATGCGCGAAAAGTGGGGCGCGCGCCCTTAAAGTGCAGGATCGCAGCATAGTGCGCACGGAGTTTTTTGCAGCAGATTTTGTGCAAATTGCGCGTCCGCAAGGTAACGGCGAACGTATGCCGTATCCAGCAGAACGGGCATGCGGTGATGATAGGGGCGCATGGAATCGTTGGCCGCTGTGGTCAGAATTGTGAACTGTCCGCCCTCCGGGCTCGGCCGCCAGATGCCGCACAGGTACAGCAGGGGAGAGGAGGAGAGTGTGAACAGATATTTTTGCTTTTGTTCATCGTGTGACCACTCATAAAAGCCGGTGGTGGGAATGGCACAGCGGCGCAGAGCAAGGTCTGCAGCAAAGGTCGGTTTTTCGGCAGCCGTTTCGGCACGGGCATTGATGAGCAGGCGTGAAGAGCCGGTATATCCCCATTTCATGACTGTGACGAGCGGTGCATCGTTCTGCTGTACGACCACCATAGCAGGGTTTGAAGGAAACACCTCGCCCGTGGAAAAGGGCAGTCCCGTATTTTTCGCATGGCGCAAAAGTATTTGCAATTCCGGAATATCACCGTCGTCAAAAACCGTATATCTGCCGCACATCTCACAGCCCTCCTATGACTTGATACGATTATTATAAAGCATTCCCGCGTACTTGTCAATTTATTTTGCGTAAAAATCCCTCTTGACATAGAACAGATGTTCTGCTATAATACGAAATAGAACAAATGTTCTTTTCGAAAGGAGAGAGGGAGATGGATCGCGTGATTTTGCACGTGGATATGAATAATTTTTTTGCCTCGGTGGAGTGTGCCGATCGCCCCGAGCTGTGGCAGCAGCCCGTTGCCGTGGCAGGGGACGTGCAGGCAAGGCACGGCATTATTCTTGCCAAAAACCAGGTGGCCAAGCTGTACGGTGTGCAAACGGGTGAGAGCATTGCCGAGGCAAGGCGCAAATGTCCGCGCATCGTGCTTTTGCCGCCGCATATGGATCGCTATCAAGCCATTTCGGACAAGGCGCGTACCATTTACGCGCAGTATACCGACCGCGTGGAGAGCTTTGGCATTGACGAATGCTGGCTGGACGTAACGGGAAACGGCAGGCTGTGGGGAGAGGACTACGGAGAGGCGATTGCCGAGGATATCCGCCGGCGCATCAAATCCGAGCTTGGCGTGACCGTGTCGGTGGGGGTATCGTTTAACAAGATCTTTGCCAAAATGGGCAGCGACTATAAAAAGCCGGATGCCGTCACGGTCATTACGCGGGATAATTTCAAGGAGCTGCTGTGGCCCTTGCCTGTGGGGGATCTGATCTTTGTGGGACGTTCTACCGTGCAAAAGCTTTGGTATATGCAGATCCGAACGGTGGGGGACTTGGCGCGTGCCGAGCCCGAGCGGCTGGAGCGTGCGCTTGGCAAGTGTGGGTTGATGGCGTGGCGGTTTGCGCGCGGGATGGACGGTTCTCCCGTTTTGTATGACGGGCAGGAATACCCCATCAAAAGCATCGGCAACAGCACCACACCGCCCGTGGATATCAAGTCAAGGCGCGACGCCGAGATCGTACTGGCGCAGCTTTGTCAGAGCGTGGCTACGCGGTTGCGTGCGGCTGATATGCGCTGCACCACGGTCAAGCTCTCACTGCGCTCAACGTCACTTTCCTGGAAACAGCGGCAAAAGGGTACGGCGGCAACCTGTCTTGAAAACGATTTGTGGCGCGAGGCTATGGTGCTTTACGATACGTTTCACGACGGTACACCCTTGCGCAGCATCGGTGTGGCGGCCTGCAATCTGGTCGAGAACGGGGAGCGGCAGCTTTGCATGTTTGACGGTGAAGGGGAGACCTGCCGCCATGCCGCGCTGGAGTCCTTGGGAGGCGTGCTGGATTCCTTGCGCGAGCGTTTTGGTGCACGTGCCGTGCGCAGAGGACTGCTTTTGGAGGGTGATGCTTTGATTGGCGGCATGGCCGCGCCCGGCAGCATGCCGCATCCCGTGGCGTGGCGCAAATGAATGCACAATTTGCGTATGGCGCGTAACGGGGGACAGGCCCTTGTTACACCGCAATTTTGCTTTCTTGTCGTGTTTGTGCAACCGGCGGCGTAACAATGCTCCGTCCCCGGTTACACGCATCCCCGAACGGTTAACCAAGCGTGTAACTGTGGGGACGGGTCCACGTTACGTTGCAGCGACCCAAGGGCGCGCAATGTAACATGGACCCGTCCACCTGTTATGCGCGCGAATATAAATACAGCAAAAAGCAACAAAAAACGCCCCGGGGCGAGTTGATGCTCGCCTCGGGGCTAGGTGTATAGATTTGTTAGAGTAGGGTAATGAGCAGGGAACAGCATCAGCTTGTCCGCCCGCCCCGCCGCAAAGCGGCGGGGGAGGGGATTAAGACGATTGTGTGCCCAATTTCACTTGGGCTTTATTTTTGCGCAGTCATGTCATTCTACGGGGCTGGTTTTCACGCTAACCGTCCCCTGTTACATAGATTTATTAGAGTAAGGTAATGAACAGGGAACAGCATCAGATTGTTTGCCCCAGATTCATCAAAGTAGAAAGCAATTTTGATGTATAATTTTGGGTTTTACGGAATACTTTTCGATCAGTTTTAATCTATTCTTAGTAGATAGAGTCACATCATCGGAAAGCATATCCTTAAAGCATTTACATTTAGACTTTATTTGTGAATTCGGACACTCTGAATAGAATGATATACAGTTTTGAACACACTCGTATGCTGCCTCTACATCTCCGGTTTTTATTAGACTGTCTACCATGAATGCTGCATCTGACACTCTAAAAACCCATTTGTCATGTAAAGGTTCATATAAAGCAGAGCACTTTTCATATGCCCCGCATTTATAATATAGTATCATACGATCCATATCGTCTTCGGAAAGAACACTTTGATACATATCCATGTATTGTAGACATTCATCGGCCAATCCACGTTCCATTAACAACCAACAAAAAAACCAAATGCTTTCGTAACACGGAAAGACATCTACAAGGCTTCGCAACTCATTTAATATGGTGTCATTTTGGGGTTCAGACAAATACAAGTAGCGAATTTTATTATACATGGATTCATATGATGGTTCAATTTCATGTGCTTCTTGCATAGCCAGAAAGGCGGTTCGATAGGCAGTTGGATCGCATACACCGGAATGCTTTTCCTGAAGAATGTCTACAGCCATGGCCAAGGCAATACGATTTGCAGCTGTTGTGTCATATTCTGCTGCTTTTGTTAAGTAACGCACGGCTACTTTATCAGCATTCCGGTATGCACCTTTGGGGCTGATTCGTCCGTTTATCAAAAGATAGTAGCCTAAATTGTGGTATGATTTGTGACAGGGGGTTTTTCTAACATATTTATACAGCAACTCTTGCGCATCACGCCATCGGCATTGGTCTACAGCATTTAGTGCTTGCCGGTTCAAATCTGTATTCATCATTTCTCCTAACTGTATCAGTTTTACTTATTATAAACTTTAGGTAGTGTAGGATAGGGTTTGCGCTTATTGACCACTCTTCCACCAGGATATACATTAGTATAACCGCCACCAGGACTTTGAACATCCCATTGACCGCCACCATGAGCAGCACCAGTGCCAGTAGAAGCGGGAACCCAAATGTTCCCGTATTTATCTATCCAACCTAAGTTGCCATTTTTATCCTTCCCTTTTTTGGGTCCTCCTTTTGGAGGTTTATATCCATCTTCTTCGCGAGGCGGATCTTTTGAATTGACAGAGGGTTTTCCTTTATCATCTAATTCACGATCTCCCGATGGATTTGTATCCTTAGTGTTTTCGCTATTTTTTGAAAAATGAATAGATAGATCTACATTAGTGACTATATGTATTACAACGGTTACAACGACCACAGCTATGAAAACACTTAATGTGATTAATAGTAATTCTTTTAATAATGCAGCAGAAATAACGGTAACTGTACCAACAGCAATTGTTGCACTATTACCACAATGATCCACATACATAATCGGATTATTGCTACAATACGCATACATATTAAACCCGATGAGGTCACCGTTTGCATTGATATAACCGTCGGCGTTCAGGAATCTGCCCCAATAGGGATTATAGTATCTGCTCTGCAGATAATACAGCCCGGTGTCGGTATCGTAGTAGTACCCTCTGTATCTGAACGGGTTGATGTTCATCAGCCATTGGGCGTCAGCTGTGGAAATGTTGGATGTTGCGGTGCTGTTTTTATAAATGTTGTTGCCCCAAGCATCGTACGTGTAGGACGCAATACGGTTGCCGATTTCGTCATACAGGGCAACAACGTCGCCCTGTAAGTTTGTTGCAAAGTAGCAGACAAACTCTTGGGGTGTGGCATTTGCATTTGCCTTTTTGAACACATGCATTGCAACGGGCGCGCCCTTGGCGTCGTAGTAATACCGCAGTTCGGTTTCTACGTAAGTGCCGGTGGAGTCGTAAATGCATTCGCGTACGATGGTTGTGCCGTCAAGGTCGTAAGTGTGCAGAATATTTGTATTGGAAATAGTATTCTTGACCGTCTTGCTTGTACGGATGCCATCGGCGTTATAGCTGTACGTGACGTCAATAATCGAGCTTTGTGCTCTTGCAAGCTGCCTGCCGTGCTGCCAGGTGTAGGAGAACAAGCCATCCCAGAGTGTGTTGCCGATTGCGTCGGTAGTGATCGTGTTGCCTGCATAACTGATAAGCACGTCATTCCACTTGTCAAGACTTGTGGTGTCCTTTGCATATCCCCACGTTGTTTCGCTGTATGTCATTCCATCCAGCGAACCCTCGATGTATGCGTACGTCTTTTTGCTTAGGTGGTTGCCGTATCGGAGCAGGGAACAGTATCAGCTTATCCGCCCCTCCCCGCTGCAGAGCGGCGGGGAGGGAATGGATGTAACAGAGAACCGTCCCCTGTTACATATTGTCGATATACTTATTTAGCATTTCGTCAAATTGAGTTTCATCAAAAGAATGTCGTCCACAATCAGAATAATAGAACCCGTCTCTACATTCAGCCTGCCCACGAGAACAAATTATCTCGTAATTTTCGTTGTTATAAATGATTTTTATTCCTATGTCGCCCGCGCTCGGAGACTTTGGTGGAGAAGACAGATAACATTCAATTTTCGAAAAATCCTCCATAAACCGTTCTATGTTTTGAACGGTACAAATGACATCGAAACTAGGGGCGTTATCTATTACAGGTGGTGTTACGGAAACATTTTGAATTTGCTCGATCTCGTTTATTTTTACAATTTCTATCGCTTTAATTTCCGATAAGCTATGCATAAACTCAAAATCTGTTTTTGTTAAGGTTTTAAATGAAGAAGCACACCCGACTAGCGGAAAACATAGTAAAATCACAATGAGAATAATAAAAAATTTCAAACAACGCATACAAATAACTCCTTAATATTTAATGAAAAATCTCATAAATAAGATCTTTAAAAGTATAATATCCATCTGCTTGAGTCCAAGGATCCGAGGTGTCTCTGTTAGCCGGATTAACCATACCATAGTCGTCGGCTTCTTTTTCCCATGGAGAAGTATAGTACGAATACGGAAGAGGATCTTTTAGGAATCCAGTAACTGAAGGGATTCCAACCTGCGTTAAGTAGTCCCAAAATCCCATATTATCATACTGTACAGTATGACCATATTCATGTTTTACAGTATCATAATCCGTATCTGGTACACCCGTTCCCATAAAAATAATACCAAATGAAAATGCATTATCACCAATAGGGAGATTCAATACGAATGCCCCCCCGTAATTGCCTTGGTAATAAGAAAAATAGTTTGATTTTAATACTTTCTCTTCGCTAGTGTTTGAAGTATCAAAATTTTGAACATCTTCTTTGACATTGTTAATCACGGTAGTTACCGGCTGAACAATATTATCATTGAACCATGTTACCGTGTTATTCCAATAATCAGTTAGCCACTGAGGCCAAGTTCCTTTAGGATCCGTATACATCACCGGATTATTGCTACAATACGCATACATATTGAAGCCGATGAGGTCACCATTAGCGTTGATGTAGCCATCAGCATTCAAGAACCGACCGGTTACAGGGTCATAATACCTACTCTGCAGATAATAGAACTCAGTTTCAGTGTCGTAGTAATAGCCACGATAGCGGAAGGGGTTATACTGTGCATACGTATTATTACCGGTAGAATTATGCCAAGTCGTGGTATGGTTGCCCCAAGCATCGTAATAATACGAAAGAACCTTGACACCCGATGCATTGTAAACCGCAACGATATCTCCAAACAGATTCTTTTCGAAGAAGAAGTTGAAAAAAACTCCGTCTGCCAAATTCGACGTGCGGTACTGGAACCCGAGAGGAGAGCCGTTTTCGTCATACAAGTAGATCAGCGTGATATCTCCCCAAGCTTCGCTGACGATTTGTGAGCCGTTGAGGGTATAAATGTGCTCAACACCATTGACCGTCTTGCTCGTGCGGATGCCGGTGTCATTGTACTTATACGAAACGCTTGTGCTGCCTTTGGTAGCAGTTGCCAACTGGCGACCGTTTTGCCAGGTGAGCGTAGCGGTGGAAAGTCCAGTGCTGTAGGTGATCGGATTGCCGAGGCCATCATAGGTATTGTCACTGCCTAATCCCACGCAACGCAATAAGCGGTCTCCGTTGTAGGTGTACGCAAGTGTCAGATTCGGATACGAACTGATCGTGCGTTCGGTCGTATATCCGTAAAATTTCTTGCTTGTACGGTTGCCTGCATGATCATAGGTGTATTCGTAGGTCTGATTGTAATACGGATTATCCTCGCGAATCAACTGCTGCAGGTCATCGTAATAATACTTGGTGACTTTGCCGTAGATATCCGTAATAGCGGTAATATTGCCGTAATCATCATACGTGTACGAATAAGTGGAAATTGTATTGTTAACTGTAGATGTGTAGTTTGACACTTGTGCAGTTGTGCGGTCTGTGTCAATGTTTTTATAGTTATATCCTTCGTAGCGGGTGAATTCTGTTCCGTACGACGTTGTGACAGAGGAAGTTCTGTGCAACTTATCGTAGACAAAAGTGCGGTCGATTTCCGTTTCCCAATCGGCAAGTCTGAGAGTAGCAGATGACAATTCATCCAGACTGTTGTATGTATATGTGTATTGCAAATAGCCAATGGCTGTGTTTGTACTATGGGTGTATCCGACACTGAGCAGTGCGCTTGTCAAGTTTCCATCCTGATCAAAATTCTGACCGATAGCAAGTAAGCGATCTTTTGTTTCGGTGTCGTATTCCTGGTAGCCTGTCAGTTGACCTTTGGCATCATAGCTGTATTCATATCCGCGTTTACTTACCACGGACTCAACAGTATGCAGTCTGCCATCTGCTCGGTAGGTGTAGGTAAACTTATCCAAAGTAGTTCCACTACTGTCAGTATAGCACATTTCCACAACTCTGTCAAGTTGGTCGTAGAAATATTTTGCTATTATGCCATTTCCGTAGGTCATGCTTTCCAGCTTGCCGTTGTTGTTGGCATATTCATATGTAGCAAGAGTGGCTGTGCCAGCCTTGATGCTCGTGGTGTTGCCAAACTTGTCATATGTAAAGGTGTACGTGGTGGAATCGGTGGCAATGGTGGAGACTCTGCCGTTTGCATCATACGTATAGGTCAGGTTTTCTACTTCTTCTTGTGGAAGAGGGGTGGCAGCTCCCATGTAAAGAATGGGAGTGACGTTTTCCATTCTGCCCAGTCCGTCATATGTGTAGTACAAACCGGAGGTTCCGCTTAACGTATAAGTCAAAAGTCCTTTGTTTTGATCATATACGTAAGATGTAGTTTGACCTGCAGTGTTTGTTTCGTGTAACAGGGGACGGTTCTCTGTTACATGGTGTTTTTACATGTTGCGCGTAACAGGGGACAGGCCCTTGTTACACCGCAATTTTGCTTTTTTGTCGTGTTTGTGCAACCGGCGGCGTAACAATGCTCCGTCCCCGGTTACGCGCGATCCCCGAACGGTTAACCAAGCGTGTAACTGCGGGGACGGGTCCACGTTACGTTGCGGCGACCCATGGGAGCGCAATGTAACATGGTTCCGTCCACCTGTTATGCGCGCGTAATTTAGTTAAACTCTTGAAACAATACCAAAGCTGATCCCCGTCAGGCGGCTGATCTGTCGGATGGACAAGCCCTTGTCTTTTAGCAGCTTCAAGT
>JAFTLD010000030.1 GCA_017452945.1 Clostridia bacterium
GACTGTCCGCCCGACATCAAGTAACTTTGTGTCAATGCGGACAGTCGAGGACGCCTGTCCCTACAATTGTTCTTATGCGCATCTCGGTTTCATATTTTGACAGAAACAATGATGATTCATCCCTGTTTACCGCTAAATTCGCAGCCCCATCGGGCTGATGAATGGATTTCTTTTTTTAATACTCCAGCGTCACGATCTGTGCGCAGGTAAATTGATCAATGGCGAACTTACAAACACCGTTTTCGCAGGCAAAGGCAAATTCCTTGTTTTGCGGAACTGCGGTGATGCGCTTGATTGGCTTTTCTGTCTTGATCTCGAAGGTCGTATTGTAAATGGGAACAAGATCCTCAATGACCTCAATGCCGCTCCCTCGCTTGACAGGCGTTGCATACAGCGCGTGCAGCACGTAGCGGTTCTTTTCGGGCTGTTCGTTGAGTGTGATCACACCTGCACTTGGCAGATTGGTGGTCAGCGTCTTGCCATCGTCAAGAATGGTGTCGATGGTGCGCAGCACGATCTCCTTGAGAATGATGCTGCCCTTATCGGCATATTCCGAGAAAACGTCCCATGCAATATAGCCGCCATCCTTGCCGATAACCACAGCAGGGGCATGATCCTCTGTTACAAAGGGCGCGTGCTGATGTGAGCAGAAATAACCGCGCTCGCGGTTGAAGAAGGGGTGACGGACATAGCCGAGCACGGCAGCATCCTCATCGGTCAGCTCGATTGAATAGTTGGTGCTGTACATGACGTAGCTTGTCACAGGCAAGCCGAGAATGGACTCGGTGGGACGCAGATAGGTAGGCTGATACTGCCCCTTGCCAAGCCACTTGATCCCAAGGTCAAACAGCATTTGCGTGCCGTCGGTGCCGGAGGTACCGGAGCACAGCAGCTTGCCGCCACCTGCCACATACGCGCGCAGCTTGGCAAGCAGTGCAGCGTCAGTTACCGTCGCAGCATCGGGCAGGATGAGCAGCTTGTATTTAGAGAAGTCGCAGTACGTATCCAGCACGTCGTAGAGGTATTTGCCCTCCAGAAGCATGCGCCCTGAGCCGGTGTCGGCAGGGTGATTGCGTGCCGTACCGATGATGGATTCGATCGAAAGTACACCGATATCGGCCACGGTCTGCACGTCATAGCAAAATTCTTCCACCTTTTCGGCTTCGGCATAGGCAATACCGATCAGCTCATAGGTGGCTTCATCCAAAAAGCCCTCGGGATGCATCTGGTCACCGATCGAGCAGCATGCACCGTTTGCCAGCGAGAGCGCAATCTCGTATTTCAGCGCGTTCGGGTGCTTAAAGCCGCCAAATTCACCCCACGTGGTGTGGAATTTTCCGGTCATACCAAGGTACTCGTCGCCCAGCATAGCAGCGTACTTAGCCGATTTGGGGAAGTGATCGTAGCCCCAACCGCCTGTGGGCAGGCTTTCGATCTCCTGGTGTGTGTTGGCACAGGCAAAATCGCGTCTGCCGCAGGGAATGTGTCCTTGGTTGTGGAAGATGCGCACGTTGGGCTTGATGGCACGAGCTGCAGCGTTGACACCCTCGTAATATTTCTTATAGGTGACTGCAGCCAAGCGGTAATAAGAGCCGTGATCCTCGGGATCCCAGCCTTGCTTGATTACCTCCTCGCGGCAATACGGACAGAAGCAAGCGCGCTCACCCACAATGTCAAGGAAAATGCCTACGGGATCATAGCGGCGCACAACCTCTTCGACCTGACTGATCAGCACGTCAAAATAGGGGGAATTCATGCACAGAACGTGATATCCCGGGCCGTGCTCGGGTACGTAATGCATGCCGTTTTCCTCCACTACGGTAGGCGTTGCCCAAGTGGGGGTATGGAACACACTGTGATCGGGATGCTCGTAAAAATACTTTTCGTCAAAGCTCGCAGAGATGTATACGGGTGCCTGCACACCGATCTCGGCACAGGCAGAGAGCATCTCACCAAGCAAGTCAAAGTCCAGATGCGGATGGATCTGATTGGTCTTGGAAGGGAAGTAAGCCCAACCGTGATGGCACTTGGCAAATACCGTGATCGAATTTATGTGTCCTTTTTTCAGGCATGCCTGAAATTGCGCACGGTCAAATTTTGAGCCAATACCCGGAATGTGCTCCGAGGTATGAAAATCTAAGTGAACCTGTCTTTGCGGTAAAGTATGCATATGAAAACCCCTTTCGGTTGACTTTATTTCATTGTAGCATAAATAAAAAGGAATTGCAATGGGAAAAAGAGAATTCAGCGCAAAGTTTTGATGTGCAAAATCGCCCTGCCGTGTCATCCTCGAGCAAGCATCCCGGTCAAGATTCTTCGCTGCGCTCGAGAATGACAGACCGGGATGCGCTGCGAAGGATCTTTGGCAGGGCTTGAATCGTTTGCCCAATTCCGGACAAATTAAACAATGGGCTGATGCGACGCATCAGCCCAATATTATTTTCTGTAGGGACTGGCGTCCCCGACTGTCCGTATCAATCGGTTGTATAGTTATCAAAATAACCCTGAATGAACACGATAGGCGTACCCTTATCGCCCGAGCCCGAGGTCAGGTCGCAAAGCGAGCCGATCAGGTCGGTAAGTCTTCTGGGGGTAGTACCCTCGGAGGCCATTTGTCCGACAAGGTTGCTGTCCTTTTCGGTGATCTTCTGCTTGATGGCATCCTTGAGCGCGTCGCCCGAAAGAGCCGAGAATTCATTGTCAGCCAGATACTTGAGCTTGAGCTCGTTGGGCGTACCCTCAAGTCCCTTGGTGTATGCAGGTGCAACCACCGGGTCAGCCAGCTCCCAGATCTTTCCTACGGGATCCTTGAAAGCACCGTCGCCGTAGACCATGACTTCCATGACCTTGCCCGTAGCATCGTACAGCTTCTTCTGAATAGAGTCAACCACTACCTGACAATCTCTGGGGAACAGCTTTACCTGATCCTCGGTTGCCTTGTTGGAGCCGAGCAGACCGTAGTGCTCATTGTAGCCGCTGCCGTCTACACTCTCGGTCAGAATATCGTCAAGTCCCAGCGCGATCTCGGCACCTGCAGCCTTGAGGATGCGCTTGGTGCGAGCTCTTGTGTGAATGTCACAGCAAAGCACGGTCTTGGTATAGTCAAGGATGGCTTTGGGATTGTTGGCAAAAATAATCTCGCAGTCAGCACCGCACTCACGGATGAGCTGCTCGTAGTATTCCACGTAGTCCACGCCCGTAAAGGTGTGCTTTTCATAACCGAAAAGCTCGCGGTACTTTTCCAAAGAAAGCACGTCGCGGTAAGGATCAACGCCTTTCTCGTCCATCATTTCAACGCTGATCAGATGGTTACCAACCTCGTCGGAGGGGTAAGAGAGCATAAGCACGATCTTATCAGCACCCTTGGCGATACCGCGCAAGCAGATTGCAAAGCGGTTACGGCTCAGAATGGGGAAGATCACGCCAACGGTACCGCCGCCCAGCTTGGCGCGTACGTCCTTGGCAATGTTGTCAACAGAGGCGTAGTTACCCTGCGCTCTTGCAACGATTGCTTCTGTCATAGCCACGATATCTCTGTCGTGGAATTCAAAGCCTGCGTCAGCCGACGCGTCTAAAATGCAAGAGGTGACGATCTCTACAATGTCGTCTCCTTGACGGATGATGGGAGCACGAACTCCGCGTGAAATAGTGCCGATCATGCGACTCATAATTTTTATCTCCTTTTGGTGTCCTGTGCAGATGCATCAGGACATTACATATTTGACCACAGTATATTATATCACTATTGTCTGTACATTTCAATATTTTCACACAAAAAAATTTATTTTTTTTGAAAAATGGAAAATGCGGCCAAGTCATTCACTTACTTCACCTGTAAAAAAAGCGGACGCTGTTACCGAAATACATTGAGCATCCGCTTGGTTTGTGGTATAATGGAATTGCCAAATCCGATCATGCACAGAAATTCAAAACGCATTTACAAAGGAGAGAAAGGCCATCATCAAGATGGAAATACCGATTACACACTTTGCAAAAAACGCGGTCTATATAAGTGAAGGACAAAAAAGACGTGACACAAGGAGGTGCGAGCATGAAACGGCGCAAGTCCGGCAGCGTGCTGAGTGACGAGCAGATCATTGATCTGTATTTTGCACGTGAAGAGCGTGCCATTGCCGAAACCGACAAGAAATACTGCGAATATCTGCATACGGTGGCGTATAACATTCTTGCCAACGATCAGGACGCGGAGGAGTGTCTGCAGGATACTTATCTGCGAACGTGGGAGGCAATTCCGCCCGAAAGACCGAACGTATTTCACGCGTTTTTGGCAAAGATCACGCGCAATCTCTCACTCAACCGCTATGAGAAAGCCAATCGCAAAAAACGCGTGCCCGAAGAAGCTCACCGTCCGCTGGACGAGGTGCAGGATTTTCTGCCGGACCCGAATGGCCCGGAAAGCGAGCTGCTCTCTGCAACCGTCAAAAGAGTAATCGCCGCATACTTGGACAGTACGACAGAGCGCAGGCTGTACATTTTTATTTCCCGTTTTTTCTATTCGTTTACCGTATCGCAGATCGCGGGACGCCTTGGCTGCAGCACTTCCTTGGTCAACAAGGAGCTTGCAGAGATCAAGCGCGAGCTGCGTGTATGCTTTGAGAAGGAGGGGATTGACGTATGAAAAAGGAACAATTTTTCAGACTGCTTGGAGAGCTTGACGACCGCTTTTTGGAAAAATACCGCCAAATAGATATGCACCTGTCCCGCAAAGCAATGCGCAAAAAGCGCACCCTGCGCATCCTTGTCGCAGCCGCCTGCCTTGCCTTGCTGATCGGCGCGTGCGTGCCTGTGGGGATGATGGTTGCAAAATGGATGGACGAGGGGTACGCAGGTCCCGGCCCCGATCCCGGGGGAGAGAGCGGTGTAGAGCATGGGACGGGTGAACCACCGCAGCAGGATTCTTCTGTTACTATCAGAAGCTTTGAAGAGCTGGAAGAAATGCGCGAGATGCTGGAATGCAAGGATGAGCAGATGCTCGATGCGTATTTGCAAAAGGTTTTGAGCGGTCGAATCAAGAGCAAGCAGGAGCTTGCAAATTTCGTTACTCTTGTGGATAATATGGCGTATGCGTGGCTGATTGACGGTGAGCTGACATGGCTGTGCTATCAAAAAGGCCCGAGTGCCGGCACGGGAGAGATTTATGAAGTGCTTTACGTAACCGTGACTGCTCCCAACGGTGATTGGGTTCGCTGCAATTATCAGCTTTCATGGACGGACGTTGAAAAGACGATCAACAAACTTGTACAGAATAGTGCGAACGAGAATCTGTTGCCTGCACCCCTTTCTACTGCAGACGGTCGCTTGACGTTATACGTTGAGACCCGCGGCCCTCATCCTACCTATGATGGTGATTTTATCGAATGGTGGTGCGTGCTGGACGGACAAATTGTCGAGATCGATTATTTCGTTGCCGATGCAGATAAGATCGACACCGCAGCGCTGATCGGTTCGCTTGAAGTGGCGGATTCAATTACAGATTATTTGGAAAATGTGACCGAGCCTGTGACAACCCAGCCGCCCCGTGAAACCGAATCGCAATGGAATCCCGACGAAATTCCGGATTTTGTGAAATTGGGGTATCTGAATATTGCGGTACTGGACGCGAACGGGGATGTGGCGTACCGAGTGGATGCTGAGACCTTGCAAAGCATGAATAGAAGCGTGGAGGTGGAATACGTGCCCGGCGGTACGTTGATCTTGGAATGCTATGCTGCATATGACCGGTCCGGCACAGTTGTAAATTACCGTTGTTCTGCAGAGGGCGGAGCTGCCGAGCAGATCAGTTTTTCCGAAATAGAAACTGAATTGACGGTAGATGTGCAGGCGGAATATGTCCACTATCTGCGTTTTAGCGTACCAATGGACAATATGGTGACCGATAACGGTAAGGGGTATTTTATGACAATGCTTGGAGATGCCTTCGCTGAGATTGATGGATGGGCTTTGTTTGAGTATATAACGGTGTATTTGGTCGATGCAGGTGGATTCGGATTGTTTGACCTTGAAAAGACGCATTGTCCCAGTTATGAGGACTATCTTGAGGTACAGGCATGTATAGATGCAGGTCAGCCGCCTATGACGGACGTGGTTGAAATTTTGGGAAAACCGCACGGTTATGACTCCGCAGCGGGAATGAGAATTTTTGTTTGGACCGCGGAGGACGGTGGGACGATTACGGTTCACGTATTGTCGCCTGATGCAGAGCCTATGCAGTGGGATGAGATCCTGACCGCTGAATACGGTGGAGCGGTTGCGCATCATGCTTACTACTACAAAGGAGAGTAAACTAACAAATAGCCGCGGTGAAAGCCGCGGCTGTTTGGTTGTGCCGGTGCGGGCTGTCGAAGGCGCCAGCCCCTACCGACGGATATATCGTGTACACGAATTTCTTACATGGATATGGAAAAACCGATATTCCAACCGGTAGGGGGCGGCGCCTCGACGACCCGTGCCTGCATAAAGTGCTTTCTTGTATGCCAAACAAACATGCATACACAACATCGCGCCAAATTCGGAAAATAATGCATCTATTAATAGCCGAAATGAAAATTAAAATTCCGATTTTGGAACAAAACATTTGTAAAACCTATTGACAAAGCGTGCGCGAGGGTGTATAATATTGCCATAACAGAATGAGGGCCTGCGCATTTGCGGGCGGAAAGAGGAGTACGAATATGGCAAAGAAAGCAGCAGTTACGGAAGTCGTTGTAGATAAGCAGGCGGAAAAGCAAAGAGCCTTAAATACCGCAATGGCGCAGATCGAGCGTGAGTTTGGCGCGGGCGCGGTTATGCGTTTGGGTGAGAACGCGCACATGGAGGTGCAGGCGGTTTCCACGGGATCTATCTCGTTGGATATGGCGTTGGGTATCGGCGGCGTTCCCAAGGGCAGAATTATTGAGATTTTCGGGCCCGAGTCCTCGGGTAAAACTACGGTTGCCTTGCATATCGTAGCAGAGGTGCAAAAGGCGGGCGGTGAGGCTGCGTTTATTGACGCAGAGCATGCGCTGGATCCCGTTTATGCAAAGGCGCTGGGCGTAGATATCAACAATTTGCTGGTTTCTCAGCCCGATTGCGGTGAGGATGCGCTGGAGATCACCGAGGCATTGGTGCGCTCGGGTGCCATCGATTGCGTGGTCATCGACTCGGTAGCAGCACTGGTTCCCAAGCAGGAATTGGATGGCGATATGGGACAGGCACAGATGGGTATGCAGGCGCGTCTGATGTCGCAGGCTATGCGTAAGCTGTCGGCTGTCATCAATAAGTCTAATTGCGTGGTCATCTTTATTAACCAGCTGCGTGAAAAGGTGGGCGTGATGTACGGTAACCCCGAAACCACCACGGGCGGCCGTGCGCTTAAGTTCTATGCGTCCGTGCGTATTGATATCAGAAAGACCGATCAGCTCAAAAACGGCAGCGATATTTACGGTAACCGCGTCAAGTGTAAGATCGTTAAGAATAAGGTTGCTCCCCCCTTCCGCGTAGCAGAGTTTGACATTCTGTACGGTAAGGGCATTTCCCGTTCCAGTGAGGTGTTGGATTTCGCCATTACCTCGGATATCATCAAAAAGAGCGGCTCGTGGTTCTCGTATAACGGTGAGAGAATTGGCCAGGGCAAGGACAACGTGCGCAAGCTGATCGAGGGCAATCCCGCGCTGATGGCCGAGATTGAGGAAAAGGTACGCGCGTTGCTTGCAAACCGCGATATGCTGGTGGAAGAGGAATTCGATTTGGACGACGAGGATGAGGACGATGCATTCGACATCCGCGTACTCAAGGATGAGGAATAAGAGCGTCGGAAGGATATGGAAATTCGTATCAAGCGGATCACACCCGTACCCGACAAGGGGCTTGTATGGGTGACGCTGATTTTACGGGGCGAGAGCGCTGAGCAGTATCAAAAGGAAAAATATCCGCTGTTGCTCTCGCAATACAAAGAGATGCAGCTGACCGAGGGTGAGATCGATGCCGAGCAAGCAGAGCGGATTGCGGACGAGTCCGGCGTTTGTCGCGCGTACGTGCGTGGGCTGACCTCGCTTTCCTATGGGGATCGCTCTGCGCGAGAGCTGACCTACAAGCTTGTGCAAAAGGGCTGCGACAAGGAGCATGCCGCGCGCGCGGTTGCCATGCTGATCGAGGCGGGATATTTGCGCGAAAGCTCTGCTGCTTTGCGTGAAGCCGAGCGAAGTGTGGCGAAGAACAGAAGCCGCAGACGCGTGGAATATGATTTGCGCGCCAAGGGCTACGACGCTTCGGATGCCGACGTGCAAGCCTACCTTGACGAGGTGGATTTTGACGAGGTCTGTGCCAAGGCACTGGCTGTATATTGCCGTCATGGCTTGCCAGAGGGGGAAGAGCTCAAAAAGCTGTATCAGAAAATGCTGGCGCAGGGCTTTGTACCGTCCGAGGTCAAAAATGCGTTTGCGCAAGCAGACGCACAAGAGGAATGAGCGCAAGTATAAAGAAAAGCAGACCCATCGGGCTGATGAGTTAGCGGAAAAGTAGCGGGAAATTGTTCGTTTTTGAACAAATTCCTGCTGCTTTTTTGTAAAAGTAAGACGTGAAAGAGCATCTGTATGGTGACCTCATCCGGCGCTACGCGCCACCTTCCCCAGCGGGGAAGGCTCATCAAGGTGTCCCGAAGCGGATAATCGAATAAGACGGAGGCACAAAACAAGCCTTCCCCGCTGGGGAA
>JAFTLD010000079.1 GCA_017452945.1 Clostridia bacterium
GATGCATCGCGTGGAATTCCTTGAGAATTCGGACGAATGGAGCATGGACGGTGATACAAAGTTGATTGACACCTACGAAGAATTTAGCAACTACGAAAAATTCCTTGATTGCACACGCTATGACAAAGAATACTTCGATGAGCACGCAATCTTGCTGATCAAGGTAAAACACAGCTCTTCGGAAGAGGTGCTTGGCGTTGCTGGTTTGGTCAGTAAGCTGGAGAGTGGATCCTCCACCACGCAGACAATCATCCCCGTTGTGATGTTTGATTCCCCCGAGAAATTTGACGATGACATCGTAACCACCTGTATTCTGGTTGAATTCAGCAAAGCTGACCTCCGAGATGATTATATAGCCACGGAAGGTCGCGTGACGGCCTACAACGTGCGTGACGGTGGCAGGAGCTGCTATCATGCAGGATTTTTGGAGGAAGATAAATAAGCGTGTAACCAACACAAAAAGGCTCTGCCGCGCGGCAGAGCCTTAATTGTTTTTGATCGAATCACTTCTTGTGCAGCTTACCGATGACTTTGCCGTAGCAGCGGATGATCACAATCCTTGCTATTTTTCAAAAAATATGCTAAAATGTTGTCAGAAACCATTCTTTTTTTCGTGATGTATAGTAGAACACGATTTGAAAGGAGGCCACCCGATATGAATGACGATCAGATCGTTGCGCTGTATTACGCGCGGGACGAGCGCGCGATTGCAAAATCCTCGGAAAAATACGGTGTTTACTGTACGAGCATTGCGCAAAACATCCTGCAAAATCTGCAGGACAGCGAGGAATGCGTCAACGACACCTGGCTGAGTGCCTGGAATTCCATACCGCCGGCAAAGCCTGCCGTGCTGAAAACTTATCTTGGCCGCATCACGCGCAATCTCGCCATAGACAAATGGCGGTGCGCACACAGCGGTAAGCGAGGCAGCGGACAAATTGCTGTCGCTTTGAATGAGGTACACGAGATCATTTCATCGGGCTACAACGTCAGCGACGAATATCTTGAGCAGGAATTTTTGCGCCTGATCAATCTCTTTTTGTATTCTCTGTCCGACCGTGAGCGCAATATCTTTATTCGCCGCTACTACTTTGCGGATGATATCCCCGACATTGCCAAGCGGTTTGGCATCACACAAGGAAACACGCTTAAAATTCTTTCCAGAACCAGAAATAAACTGAAAATTTACTTGGATAAGGAGTAGTATTCGATATGATGACGGATATGGAATTTTTGCAAATACTCAGCGGCATAGACGAGGATCTGGTCACGCAAGCGGACAGACCCGTTCCCTTCCGCAAAAAGCGCGGATTTAAGATCGCTCTGATCGCGGCTGTGCTGGCGTTTATTTTGCTGATCACGCCTGTTGCAGGTGCGTTTGCGCTGGCGATAAAACATTTTACGCAACAAGATGCCATCAACAACCCAAACGAGCCGCAAGCTCCCACGCAGGATGACGTACAGCAGGATGTGATGCCCGGGGGACTTGTGGGCGAGCTGTTCGGAGGAATTGATTGGAACGGACTGAAGGAAACGATCGGAAATGACGGAAACATGAACTGGGGAGCGATTTTGGATGTGCTGCTGGGCAAGGACAAGATTTCCTCCGCAACCGGAGAATTCGAATTCAGTTCAATCCAACTTGATGACGGCACGGTAATGATCACAGAATATTACCTTCAGAACGAATCGATCGTAACCATTCCCGCTGAGTATATGGGTGCAAAGGTTACCGCGATCGGTGAGGGGGCGTTCAAGGATAATCACAACATCACACACGTCAGCATTCCCGATACCGTGACCGTCATTGAGCAAGCAGCGTTCTCTAACTGTGCGAATCTTTTGACCGTGGACTTGGGCGAAGGCGTGCAAGAGATCAGCGGAGAGGCCTTCGCATATTGCTCGTCGCTGACCTCAATCACCCTGCCAAGCACCTTAAAAAAGCTTGGTGAAAATGCCTTTGTCAAATGCGAAAGTCTTACGAAGATCGATCTTCCGACAGGCCTGACCGAAATTTCGGCTTATGCATTTTACGGAATACCCATCACCGAGATCAGCATCCCCGCTACGGTCATCTCAATCGGAGACTATGCCTTTGCAAATTGCTCAGAGTTGAGCAAGATCACATTTGATACCACTGCTGTGGTGCTCTCCTCCAAGCCTGCTACTCAGGTTATGGGGGTAGAATATGTCGGTGCGGGTGCTTTCGAGAGCACCGCGATCTCCACGATCACCTTCCCCTACACCCTAACCAATATATACGACATTGATTTCAAAGGATGCATGGAACTTGAAGAGGTGATCTTTACGGGCAATGCGCCCACGGTGCACAAGGAGCCGAGTGCCGATAAAAGTGCGCCCGACAATCAAAATGCTCCTGATTATACCGTATACTATATGTTAAATTCACAAGGCTTCACCAAACCCGAATGGCACGGATATACGTGCGAGCTGATGGCATATCAGTCCGAGCAGTTTGTATTGAAGCGCTTTAAAAGAGAGCATTATACCGAGGTGCCCATGTATAACGTAGAGGTGCTGGGAGGCTTGAGTTTATCGGGACTTGACGAGGTGACGGTGCTGGATTCCTACAAGGAATACGAAGCATTCTCGCACATGCTGACCTCGACGCGTTACAACCGCGAGTACTTCGAGGAATTTGCCATTGTGCTGATCCAAGTTGAGCAGTGCTCCTCCGAGCAGGTATTAGGTCTTGCAGGCATCGGTGCGCAGCTTTACACCACGGGCGGTGTTTATTATCTGGGCTTATATCCCGTTGTCAAGTTCGACTGCGGTGTGGAAGGTCAGGATATGACCGATGACATTTTCAACACCTATGTTTTAGCCGAGGTCAAGCGTTCTGACATCCGAACCGACGACGTGACGAGAGTCGGCTCTGTCTACGCCTATGATATCCACACGCAAAGCTCCAGCGCGTACCATCCGGGTCTTATTGATGAAGGAAAATAATTATGCGTAAAGAATATCCCCCACCGAGAGACGGTGGGGGATAAAATTTTTGATCGAATCACTTCTTATGCAGCTTGCCGATGACTTTGCCGCAGCAGCGGATATCGGTGAAATCGCGCAGCATGATGGGCGCGTAGAAGGGATTGAGCGAGATCAGGCAATCGCCGCCGAATTTCTTGAAATAACCCTCTCCGTCCAGCACGAAAATGCCAAGCTCGCCCGGCTCGATCTGCTCGCATTCCTGAATCAAAAGCACGTCGCGGTCGTGATATTTGGGCTCCATACTGTCACCGCTGATGCGCAAAGCGTAGTCCGCATCCACGGTTTTAGGGTTGTCGGGTATTGCAATATCTGTCGCTACACTGTCAAACAAATACACGCCCGTTCCTGCGGAAACAGGCAGGTCGTACAGCGAAATGGTTCGCTTGCCAAGGCCTCCCGCCACGCGGGTAAAACTTGCCTTGGAGGGCTTGATCTCGGGCTTTTTGTTGCGAACGGGCGATTCGTGAATCGCACCTGCGGTAGCTGCTGTGGGTGCATAGGCCTGTGCGGTCACGCGCTCGTATTCCTTGTCAAGCACCAGCGCGACCAGCTCCTGTGCGTGTCCGTCCAGACGGCGGTAATGCTCCACCAGCGTGATCTCCCCTTCCGAGAGCGTGTAGTTATTGTTATTTTCCGGCACACCGCTTACAATATAATCAAGTGAGCAATCCAGCGCGCGGCAGATGGCCAGCATATTGGAAAGCTTGGGCGAATCGCTGATGCCTGCCAAAATTTTGGACAGCGTGCCAAGCGGAATACCCGTCATCTCGGACAGCTTATCGTTGGTAATGCGACGCTCGGATTTGATCTTTTTAATTCTGTCAATATAAGTAAGTTCGGACATATTCCCTCCGTATCCCGGTAAAAGCACCGTGCTTTTTCTCTTACGGTCTTATTATAGCACGGTTTTTCCGATTTGTAAAGAGGTTTTTGAAATATTTTTCCGATTTTTGAAAATTAGGGGTTGACAAATCCGTTTTTGAGTGCTATAATCATGTCACGATATTCCATTTTCGGAATTATTTCGACAATTCGCGCATCAGCGTTTCCCACAAAACAGGGCACACATTCCGTTCTCGGAAATTCCGCCCTCGAAAAGAAAAGGAGAACGATCATGACATATTACAACAACTCTACCATGACTCACACAAACACAGACGTCCGCACAGACCGGAGCGAATCTCTGCTGTCCGTACTGCTTTCCCTGCCCGTAGCTCTTTGGCAGTTTTTGTGCGCACTGGGGACCAAGCGCGTCATTAAGGGCGTTTCTCTGACATTTTGCATTTTCGCCTTTTTCGGGATCGTAGGCGGTATCGAAGCGGGGCTGATCACCTTCGGCTTCGGCGCAGTACTGACCGTGCTGCTGATCGCCATTGAGATCCTTTGTCTGAAAAAATAACTTAATTTGTTTCAAACAGCATGCACAGTGCGTCTGCTGTGACCGCTGCACCCGCAAGCGCTTCTGCAAGCGTGTTGCCGCAGCTGCCAATCTCAAGCGTGAGCGAGAAGGGCGCGCGATCCTGATTGAGCGTTTGCTCCTTGCACGTCACGCTCGCGCAGCTATCGGGAAAGGCTTGGTTCATGTATGCATGCAGCTGCATCGCGAGTGCAAGATTTGTCTTGCTCGTTTGTTCTGCGCTCATACCGCAAATGATCTGTGTTTGTGCGATTTTCCGATCGTTTTGTACCGCCAGCGTGCGCACGATGTTGCCCTGCTCATCGGTACTTGCCGCACGGTGTACGTCAATGACGCACACAAGCGTCGGATATGCCATCCGAAAGGCTTCGATCGCGTCAGCCGCGCGACTGTACGACTCACGGTTGGATTCTCCGTCAAACACGGTCTTACAATGGATGGTGCCGATGCCCGCTTCATTCAGCCTTTTGGCAAGCGCAGCACCCACGGCTACCACACCGTCCGAGCCATCTGCGCTTCTGGCAAATTCCTCGTCATTCGCATCAAGGTACAGCGCACCGTCGCGGTTATATCCTTCGCCCGTGTGCGTATGGATGATCAGCACGCTGATTTGCCCCGGTGCTGCCGGTATCTTACAGGCGGCCTCCATGATGCTCTGTATATCGATCACTCTGTCAGTCTGATTGACAGGGTGATTTTTTGTTGCCGTATTACGCGGCACAATAGGCGTCGCTCCCTCGGGAACAGACGAAAAATCATATGCATACGGATCCGCCGTCGGCCCTTCCTCCTGCGTTTGATTCTCATTCTCATTCTCGCTCTCACTCTCGTTTCCGCTTTCCGCCTGCGTTTCCGTCTGTGCCGTATCCGTAAAAGGCCCTCCGCCGTTTTGTGCTCCATCATTCTGCAAGGGCGGCTCGTCATTCCCCCACGGAACAAATACAACCACACAAACAGCAATCAGCACAACTGCTGCTGCAGCCGTGGCAATCATCAACCAAAGACGGTTTCGCCTGCGCTTTTTATATGCCTGCCCCACCCATGCGCCTTCCCAGGCTTTGATCTCGCGCTTGAGAAATTCGGTCATACCGCTTGTCTTATGCTCGTCCATAATTCTGCCTCCTTGTCCGTCCTTTGTACACTGTATGACGGCAACGGAGCATTTATACCGTTGTGCGAGAAATATCACTCCACGCCAAAGCACGTGCCTATAGCGCGGGCCAACAGCTTGCCGCCGCGTTCGACCAGCGCATCAATATCCCCGGGGGCAACAAAATAGCGTTTGGCACGTGATAAGTGCGCCTCCAAGCTCTTGCCCACACCGCATATCCCGGCCTGCGCAAGAGCCTCACAGATCATGGCTGCGCTGTCTATCACGGTAGGAATCCCAAGCGAGATCACAGGACAGCCAACGCCATCGCGGTCGATCGCCACGCGTCGGTTTCCCAATCCTGCCCCCGGGCGCAGACCGTGATCGCATATCTGCACGACCGCCCCCAGATGCGGACAACTGCTTGCTGCCAAAGCGTCCACCGCAATGACCAGATCAGCCCTCACCTCGCGCACCGTTGCACGCACAAGCTCAGCCGATTCAACACCGGTATCTCCCAGCACTCCCGGTGCAACAAGGCAAAGGCTCCCCTTTCCGAAACGTGCAAATGCAGCTGCGTCCAACAGCTGCACGTGACGCGTAACCGCAAGGGAGTGCGCCGTGCACGGTCCCAAACTGTCCGGAGTGATGCGAGGATTCCCAAGACACGCGACCAGCACACATGCAGGCTTTTGCACAAGTCGCGTAGCAGTCTGCTCCAGCAGAGCGGTCACAGCACGTGTAGCCCGCCCACATTCGCGCTCATCCATCTGCGTCAAAGCACCGATATGCACAGCGCTGTAGCATACCCGTTCATGCCCGCGATATTCGCTCATCTCACAGACCCGGCACCCATGCAGGGTGTATTCACACCTGTCGATCCCCCCTTGCCGCTCACAGGCAAGATCGGTTCTGATAAATCTTTTCATGCCTCTCCTAAAAAAATTATAAATTATATATTAAAATTTTCCCAATGCTCTTGCTTTTTTTTGAAAAATCGTTTATACTATATGTAAATATGCGAGTGTCAGAGCTTGCTTTTCAGCATGATCGCGGAGGCTTTGTACAGAATGTACAGGATCGTCCGCTCGGTTTTGTGCATGTATACAATTCCCGAAAATATGCTGTGAATCCGGCTCTCAAATGCTCCGGCGGTTGCTTTGATGTGCAACCGTGATTTTCAAATGCACGAGGAGGAAATCTCAATCATGACTAAGCGAATCCTTGCTTCCGTTCTCTGCCTTGTACTGCTTGCAGGCTCTCTGGTTTGCCTGAGCAGCTGCTCTGACGATGAGAAAAAGGTAGAAGACAAAGGTCAGTACCTGACCATGTATCTCTCTGATCAGGTATACGATCTGGACCCCGCTAATGCTTATTTCAACGACGCTACCACCAGCATCGTCAACCTGCTGTTCGAAACGCTGTTCAAGGTCAACGAAAACGGCAAGGTCAAGAAGTCCCTGGTCAGCAAGTACGTCATCAACGAGGACGCTGCTGCAAACGAGTACACCATGGACATTTATCTCAACGAGACTTGCTGGTCCGACGGTACTTATGTTTCCGCAAACGACGTAGTTTATGCGTGGAAACGCGTACTGGACGTAGAAAGCTCCTATGACGCGGCTGCTCTTCTTTACGACATCAAGAACGCGCGTTCCGTTAAGGAAGGCGACATGTCCATCGACGACCTTTGCATCTATGCAGAAGGCGAACGTATGGTCTCCGTAGAGTTCGAAGGTCCTATCGACTACGATCAGTTCATTCTTAACCTGACAAGCGTTGCTCTCGCTCCCCTGCGTGAGGACATTGCAGCTAAGCCCGACTGGGCAAAGAAGCCTGCTACCATCGTGTGCAGCGGTCCCTTCAAGCTGGGCAGAGTCAGCTTTGCTACCGACAGCTCGGTTAAGTACGAGGATATCAACTACGAAGTCAAGGATGAAAACGGAAAGATCGTTTCCGGTACCACGCTTGGCGAAGCCAAGAAGTACTCCGAGGCTGCTATCAACTTCCTGCTCCTGGAGCGTAACTCCTACTACTACCGCGATGCAGAGAAAGAAGAAAAGCTTGACAAATTCGTTACTCCTTATAGAATTGTTGTAGATTTCTCCATGACCGATGAACAGCTTGCCGAAGCTTATGACTCCGGTGCAATTCTGTACATTGATAATATTCCCTACTCCTGGCGCGTCGATTCCGCTTATGAGGATCTTCTGAAGGACGCTGACGTGACCGATGCAATGTCCAACCATACTTATTACTTCAACCAAAACGCACTGATCGATGACAGTGGCGACGGTGAATATCTGTTTGCTAACAAGACCGTTCGTCAGGTACTTTCCAAGGCGATCGACCGTCAGGCTATTGCAGACGCGATCGTATATGCTGAGGCTGCTACCGGTATCGTTCCCAACGGTGTGTTTGACACCAACTCCAAGAAGACCACCTTCCGCGACGCTGCTACCTCCGCTTACGCAACCCTTGCATACGGCAACGTTGACGAGCTCAAGAGCGAGCTCTCTGCCGCAGGCATTAAGCCGAACAAGTATTCCTTCTCTATCACAGTCGCTGCTTACGACGATGTCCATGTTGCAATTGCAGAAATGGTAGCTGAGCAGTGGAGTGCACTTGGTTTTGACGTATCCGTCAACAAGAGAGGCGCCATCATCAACAACGACTATTATAAATGGGTAGAAGATTTCCCCAAGGATATCTGTGACGATTTGTATGCAGAAAACCTGCGCAGCGGTGATTTCGAGGTTATCGCACTGGATCTGGGTGCTGTTACCATGGACGCTTACGCAACCCTTGCTCCCTTTGCAAAGGAATTTTCCGGTCAGGCAATGGACATGTCCGATTCCGAGAACTACCGCATGACCCCTCACATCACCGGCTTTGACAACGAGGAATACAACACGCTGATCAATGCGGTTTACTTCCTGCAGTACTACAACGACTTTAACAAGTACTTCTATAACACAGCTTACGGTTCCGACTACTTTACCGCAAGAAACGATAATAACGTTGAAGCCGCAAAGGCAGATGCAGACGCTACCTACGCAGCGATTACAGAAGTATATGAGAAGTACGGCATTACCCCCTCTGCCAAGACTTACCTTGCAGACCGCGCAACTCTGCTCCATGCTGCCGAGGACATTCTGATGGAAGAGGTTCCCGTAACCCCCATCGTATCCAACCAGTACGCTTCCCTGACCGCTTCCAATATCAAGAAGGTCAAGGACACCTACACCAATCCTCTGGTACTGACCAAGGCAAGTGTTTCGGGCTACAAGTCCTACCTTGATAAGGTGGAAGCATTCCTGGAGGCTAACTTCCAGGCTTACGCTGAGGATGATATGTCCTACATCTACAACACCTTCAAGAGCAACGACAAGGTATACAGTGCCGGTGAGTTCTCTTACGAAGGATTTAAGGGAGAGACTTCTCTCTACAGCTTCCTGTTTGAGGACGAGCAAGACTAAATATAAAATTCAGCCCTGCGATGCAAATTTGAATGTCCTTATCGAAAAATCAAAAATGGATCGTTTTCATTAAGATACGTGCTTGAGTGACACAAATTTGCTCCGCAACAGACAAATAGTTACCCCCGACAGATTGTAAAATTCTGTCGGGGGTTAATTATTATACAACAAAATCAATAGTTGGTCAAGTTGTATTCCGACTTCGTCGGAGTGATATTATCGCTGTTGCGATAGTGATATTGAAGCCTTTTGGCTTCAGTGTTATTTTATTCGCCCTGACACTCGCGAAGCGAATACAACTCGGCGTCAGCCGAATACCACTGCGTAAGCAATATCACTCGCCAAAGGCGAATAAAACTGACTTGATACTCTTCACAGAGTATCAAGTCAAATCGCAGGGCTATTTTTCTTTGTAAAGTGTAGACAAACCGTCCAAAGTGTGGTATAATATTATGTATTCTTGTGTAAAGAGGAGAATTTATGCAGATCATCAACCTCTTCCCCGGTTCATACAACTCAAATTGCTACATTTTGGTGCATAACGCAGAAGCCTTGGTCATTGACCCAAGTGCTTCCGCCAAAGCGATCATGGAGCGCGTGCAAAAAGAAGGTGCAGTGCTCAAAGGCATTTTGTTGACGCACGGACATTTCGATCATATCGTTTCGATTGATACGCTGCGCCGTGCCTGCGACGTTCCGCTTATGATCCACAAAGACGACGCAGAAATGCTTGAAGACGGCACCAAAAACGCATTCACCCTTTTCTTTGGAATGGATATTTCTTACCAACCTGCCGAGCGGCTGCTGGAAGGCGGTGACAAGATCACGCTTGGTGGCATGGACATTGAAGTCATTCACCTCCCCGGACACTCCAAGGGCTCGGTCTGCTACTACATTCCGGGGGAACGCACCATGTTCACGGGAGACTTGCTGTTTGCCGAAGGCTACGGAAGAGCTGACCTGCACGGCGGCAACGCATTCCAGCTGCGCACATCACTCTGTGCTTTGCGCCAGTATCCCAAAAACGTCACCATCTATCCCGGCCACGGTGAGCCTTCTTTGCTCGGACGCGCATTGGACGTGTCATTCTATTTGTAAAAAATAATTTATTATATATTGAGGAAAACATCATGGATTATCAAATTTTAGCCGATCTGCTGTTCCCGCAGATCACCAAAACTCCCGCCGATATCGAGGCGGCATACCCTGCACGCCAGCTGCCCGAGGGTGCTAAGGTCACTCGCTTTGCTCCCAGCCCTACAGGCTTTGTGCATTTTGGTGGCCTGTTCCCCACTACCGTGGGTGAGCGTCTGGCACATCAGAGCGGCGGTGTCTTTTACCTGAGAATCGAGGATACCGACGCCAAGCGCGAGGTACCCGGTGCTGCCGAGGGCTTGATCAAGACGCTGGCACATTACGGCATCCACTTTGACGAGGGCGCGATCCTTGACGAGAGCGGCAAGGTCAGCGACCAAGGCGCATACGGCCCTTACAAGCAGAGCGCACGTGCCGAGATCTACCAGACATATGCCAAGGAATTGGTCAGCAAGGGGCTTGCTTATCCCTGCTTTACCACCGAGGAGGAGCTGGAGGCGCTGCAGGCTGTTAATAAAAAGGAAGAGATCAAGAACACCGACTGGCAGGCACAGGCCGAGGAAAGACGCGCGGAAATGCTCAAGGCGCGCGCCATCACCATGGACGAGGTCAAGGAGAACCTGGAGGCAGGAAACCCCTTCGTGCTGCGCATTCTTGCGGACGGTGATCCCTCCAAAAAAACGCCCTTTACCGACCTGGTCAGAGGCAAGCTGGACATTCCCGAAAACGACGAGGATTTCGTGCTGCTCAAATCGGACGGCATTCCCACTTACCACTTCGCACACGCGGTAGACGACCATCTGATGGGTACCACGCACGTCATTCGCGGTGAGGAATGGCTGCCCAGCCTTGCCAAGCACATTCAGCTGTTCCGCTATCTGGGCTTCCGTTTGCCCAAGTACATGCACATCTCGCAGATCATGCGCCTGGATGAAAACGGCAACAAAAAGAAGCTTTCCAAGCGCGACATGGGCGCGAACATGGACGATTACGCTGCCATGGGTTACGCCCCCGAATGCGTTTGCGAGTACGTCATGACGCTGCTTAATTCCAACTACGAGGAATGGCACGCACAGAATCCCGAAAAGCCCTATACCGAGTTCCCCTTCAATATCAAGAAGATGAGCGCTTCGGGCTGTCTGTTTGATTTCAATAAACTGAATGACGTTTCCAAGAACGTGATCTCGCGCATGAGCGCACAGAAGGTCACGCTGGCGGTAACCGAATGGGCGCAGACCTACGATCCCGAGTTCGGTGCGCTGCTTGCACGCGATCCCGCTTATACCGCAAGCATTTTCGCGATCGGCAGAGGCGGCAAAAAGCCTCGTAAGGATCTGGCTGTATGGAAGGATGCGCGCCCCTACATGGGCTTCTTCTTTGACGAGCTGTTTGAGCTTACAGAGCAGTACCCCGAACAGTTTGACAGAGCGGACATCAAGGCAACGCTGCAGAGCTTTATCAAGACCTTTGATATTTCGGACGATATGAACACCTGGTTTGAAAAGATCAAGGAGATCGGTGCAGGCCTCGGCTACACCGCTGATATGAAGGCTTATAAGGCTGACCCTACCGCTTTCAAGGGCAGCGTGGCTGATATTTCCATGTTCCTGCGTCTGGCTGTGACCGGCAAGACCAACGCACCCGACCTTTGGACGGTCATGCAGATCCTGGGCTACGACAGAACCGTCGCTCGCCTTGAGAGCATGCTCGCTTCCCTGTAAATTCTATCATTAATTGAGGATAAAATCATGGCAGAAACCAATAACAACTTTATTTTTGATATCATCAACGAGGATCTGAGCGTCAATCCCGAGCTTAAGATCCACACCCGTTTCCCGCCCGAGCCCAACGGATATCTGCACATCGGCTCGGTGAAGGCCATCTGCATCAACACCGACGTTGCAAATAAGTACGACGGCCTTTTCAACCTGCGCTACGACGACACCAACCCCGCAAAGGAATCTGACGAATTCGTCCGTTCCATTCGCGAGGACCTGGAATGGCTGGGCGCTACCCCCACGGGCGGCGTATATTACGGCTCCGACTACTTTGGCAAGTGTTATGAGTTTGCCGTGCAGCTGATCAAGCAGGGCGACGCTTACGTTTGCGACCTTTCCAAGGACGACCTTGCAGATTATAAGGGTACCGACCGCTCGGTTGCCTCCAAGGAATCCCCTTACCGTAACCGCTCTGTTGAGGAGAACCTCGACCTGTTTGAGCGAATGAAGAACGGTGAGTTCCCTGACGGCGCACGCACGCTGCGCGCAAAGATCGACCCTTCCAGCGACAATCCCTATCTGCGCGATCCCGTTATCTACAGAATCAAGCACATCCACCATCACCGTCAGGGGGATGAGTGGTGCGTTTATCCCATGTACGACTTTGCGCATCCCATTCAGGACGCGCTTGAGGGCATTACCCATTCCCTGTGCTCCAGCGAATTCAGAAACCACCGTCCCCTTTACGACTGGGTGGTTGACAAGATCGGCTTTGCACAGAAGCCCCACCAGTGGGAATTTGGCCGCATGAACATCACCTACACGGTCATGTCCAAGCGTTATCTGCGTCAGCTGGTTGAGGAAGGCCACGTGGACGGCTGGGATGACCCCCGTCTGCCCACCCTGTGCGGTCTGCGCCGCCGCGGCTATACTCCCGAGGCTCTCTTTACCTTTGTCAGAGAAGCCGGCGTGACCAATACCGACCACACCGTGGACGTGCGCCAGCTTGAGGCTTGTGTGCGCGACGACCTCAACGAAAATGCGCTTCGCCGCGTTGCCATCGTCAACCCCATCAAGGTCATTATCGACAACTATCCCGAGGACAAGGAAGAAATGATCAGCCTGCCCAACCATCCCCAGAAGGAGGAGCTTGGCAGACGCGACGTTCCCATGACTCGCGAGATCTATATCGACGCGGACGACTTTGCCGAGGTTCCGCCTCCCAAGTTCTTCCGTCTCAAGCCCGACAGCGAGGTTCGTCTGATGGGCGGCTATATCATCCGCTGTGGCCGGATCATCAAGAACGATGACGGCTCGATCAAGGAGATCCATGCAACCGCTGATCTGGAAACCGGAAACGGCATGCCCGCAGACGGCAGAAAGATCAAGGGCACCATTCATTGGCTGTCCGCAAAGTACGCAAAGCCCGTAACCGTCATGCTCTACGACCGTCTTTTCAACATCGAAAACACGGCTGACGTTCCCGAGGGCAAGACCTATCTGGACTTCCTCAACCCCGATTCTCTTACCAAGATTGAGGGCGCGATGGTTGAGCCCTGCCTTGCCGATGCAAAGGAAGGTGACAAGTTCCAGTTCGTTCGTGTGGGCTACTTCTGCAAGGACTCCAAGAATGCGGACACCTTCAACCGCGTTGTTGGCCTGAGAGACAGCTTCAAAGCATGACAGCAGCACAGATTTTGGATAATTTGGCTCCGTACACCGGCTATTATGCCATTTTGGCTGTATGGGTGAGTGTCATTTCGGTGCTTTCCATTGCAGTCTGCATTTGGGACAAAGCCGCATCCAAGACCGGCAAAGTTTCTCTGCGTATTCCCGAAAAGGTACTGTTTACCACGTTTCCGCTGCTTGGCGGCTCGTTTGCCATGCTGGCGACCATGCTGCTCATCCATCACAAAACCAAGCATTGGCAGATGCTGTTCATTCCCGTCATTTTTGTGCTGCAGCTGGCAGCCCTGATCGGTGTGACCGCGGTCATTGCGTTGGGGATCGTTTGAATTTAGAACAGGGGCTGCGCTTAATCAGCCCCTGTCCTTGTTTTTAGTAAACATATTCCTCAACAACCGTAGGGGGCGACGTCCTCGACGC
>JAFTLD010000080.1 GCA_017452945.1 Clostridia bacterium
AGGGGGTTCCCATACAGACACTCCTTCATATCCAATAATACTGAAAAGCAGGAGCCTTGATCAAAGACCTTTGCTTTCTGTTGTATAAGACGTGAAAGGGCGACCGTACGGTGACCTCATCCGTCGCCTACTGCGCCACCTTCCCCGGCGGGGAAGGCTCCTCAAGGTACCCCGAAGCGGATAATCGAATAAGACGGACGCACAAAATAAGCCTTCCCCGCTGGGGAAGGTGGCGCGTAGCGCCGGATGAGGTCACCATGCGGACGCTCTTTCACATCTTTTATTTACGAAAACAGCAGGAATTTGCTCAAAAACGAACCAATTCCTGCTACTTTTCCGCTAATTCATCAGCCCGATAGGGCTGCTCTTTTTGTTTTACGCCTTTGTAACCTCTACCAGACCCTTGGCCTCGTCAAGATCCATGATGATCTCCCCAACCTCGGGGACGGTGATCTTACCCGACAGCGGATTTTTGATGCTGATCACGGGCGACGTGACCGTTGCTTGCACCTCGCTGCGCTCAAACGCCAGATCACACTCGTGCATCTCGCAATCGATCAGCACAAGCCCCTCGCAATAGCAAAGCGGCTGCGTGCCGATGATGGTGCAATGCTCAAACGTGACGTTCTTGCAATACCACGCAAGATACTCGCCCTTGACGCGACAGTTGCGCACCACCACGTTCTCGGCATGCCACAACGCATCCTTGGTGTCAAGGTCGCAATTCTCAAATACCGCATTCCTGACGTACTGGAAAGAATACTTTCCCTTGAAGGTCATATTCTCAAAATTCAGATCTTGGCCGCGGAACATATAATACTCACCCTCGGCCGTCACGTTTTTCATGTCCACGTCATGGCTCATCCAGCCGAATTCGGCAGAGCGGATGCTGCAATCGCTGATATTTACTCCATGGCATTCACGCAAAGCCTTGATGCCGTGCAGCTCTGTATTCGAAATTGCAATATCATCCGAGTACCAAAGCGCAGCGCGGCAGGTTTCACTGAGCCGGCATTGATCGATTTCAAGGCCATGCACGTGCCAGAAGGGATAGCGCAGATCAAACTCGCACTCCTGCACCCTGACTTCCGCGCACTCCTTGAAAGCACTCTCACCGTCCGCAGGCCCTGCAAAACGGCAATTATGTACGAAAATTTCTTTTTGGCCGTAAAAAGCTCTCTCTTGGTCGTAATTTTGGTTCGAAAACTCTCTCATTTCTGTTATTTCACAAAGTGCCATACCTGCATCTCGCTCTCACCGCGGTTGGCAAAAGCATAATACGGGATCAGCACAGCGTTGATCTTCTCCTTATTTTGTGTTTTTCTGCGATACAAGGGTGCGTCCGGCTCGCGCACGGTGCGCCACGCGCGCACGGTCAGCTGCGGAACACCCAAAGTGGGATGCTTACCGTAGGAGAATCTTGCATGGCTGTCCAGCGCGATATCGCGCAAAAGTGTACCGTTGTCCGCGCTCTCCATGCAATACAGCACGGGACCGCGCATGACGGCATATCTGCCTGCGTCAAAGATCACCTCGGGACGCGCCTCAATAAAGACAGGCTTCATGGTAAAATCAAAGGTCAACTCTTCACCGTCCTTGACGTCAAAACATGCATATCCACGCTCTACCTTGCCGGTATAGCCCTCAAACCATCCCGGAATACGCACGGCTATGCGCGCATCTCCTCCGGACAGCTTGATCCTGACCTTGCCATTCTCGGGATAACGCGTGCTCTGCTCCAACACAAGCATCTTGCCGTCGTGCTCAATGGTGGTCAGACTCTGCATGAACTGATGCACGTAAATCACCTCACCGTCGTCCGAATACAGCATATTGGCAATGGACGGAATGAATCTGACGATATTGGGCGGGCAGCAGGAGCACTGGAACACCTCACTACGCTGCATGGGCGGCAGCCCTACGCTATGATGGTTGACGCTGACGTCACGCGTGTGCATATAGGGCAAAATTTCAAGCGGGTTCTGATAGAAAAAGCTCTTTCCGTCCAAGGAAAGCGAGGACATAAAGCCGTTATAGATCACGCGCTCGACTACGTCCGCATACTTGGAATCCGCGCCAAAGCGCAGCATACGGTTTGCAAACAGTGCCAGCGCCAGTGCCGCACAGGACTCGGTATATGAGATCAGATTGGGCAAGTCATAATCCACCGTAAAGGCCTCGCCCGCACTGCTCGAGCCAATTCCGCCCGTGATGTACATGCGCTTGCTTGCCACGTTATCAAATATCGCCTCACATGCTTGCTTGAGCTGCTCGTCACCCGTATAAAATGCCACGTCAGCCATACCGCAATACAGATACATCGCACGCACGGCGTGTCCCTCAGCGGTCTTTTGCTCACGCACGGGCAAATGGCTTTGCGCATAAGGGGTTCTGACCCAATCGTAATCCACAATACCGTCGTTGCCGCGCATATCGATAAAATGCTTTGCAAGATCAAGATAACGCTCCTCACCCGTGCATTCGTACAATCTCACCAATGCAAGCTCGATCTCTTCATGTCCGGGTGTTTTGAAGGGTACGTCCGCATCGATCAAAAATCTCTTTTCAATATAGTCGGCATAGCGGCACATGCAATCCAAGAATTTGCGCTTGCCGGTTGCGTTGTAATACGCCACGGCCGCCTCCATCAGATGCCCCGCACAATATAACTCATGCCAATCCCTGACGCGCAGCTTGTTTTGCGGATCAATGATGGTAAAATAAATATTGTAATACCCGTCTTCCTGCTGATTTTTCGCAATCAGATCGACTAAGCTGTCAATTTTCTTTTCCAAACGTGCATCCGGCCCAAGTGCGATCTGATATGCCGCGCCCTCGATCCATTTTGCCACGTCGCTGTCCCAGAAAAAATGCGGCTGATTGGGCTGCCCCGGCTGCCAATCAAAGCGAAACGCATCTATTCTGCCGGTGTCGGAAAAGCGATCGTACACCGCTTTGGTGGTCACGCGGCGCACCAGCGTCTGCTTTTGCTTCCAAAAACCTCCCGTGATGCGTGTTTTTGAAAAATCAACCGTTCTGATCTTTGATTTTTGCATGTTCTTCCTCCGATTTTCTGATTTTTTCCAATGATTGCATGGCAAGCACCTCCCGCAGCCTTCGCGTATAGGGCGACCAAACTGCGTTTTCCTCACCGTAAGTCACGTTCAGCGAATATTCCATGGGAATCCAAGTATCGATGGGGGCTTCATTATGAGAAATCACCGCCTCCATGTTATCCAATGCCTTATAAAGCTTGGACTCGGGCGTTTCCATACGCTCCATTTCCTCGTACAAGGCGCGAATTTCGGTCGAATACGGCTCGGGCAGCATGGAAAAGATCTGCTCCCATGCCGCTCTTTCAATCTGCTCGTTCTGCTCGGTCTTCTGAAAGGACGGCACGTCCCCCGTCAAGGCCTCTCCGAAATCGTGGATCAGGCACATGCGGATCACCTTATTCATATCCAACCCGGGATATTCATCCTCGCAAAGCATGGCCAACACCGCCAGCCTCCATGTATGCTCGGCAACCGATTCATGACGGCCCGAGGACGTCCAAGAGTGGCGCGTATGACATTTGAGCTTTTCAATCACACCCGCAAATTCGATCAGTTTTTCCGCTTGCATTCTCTGCCTCCAAATTCCGATATTATCTTGACTTTTCATTACCTTTTATTATATAATAAACTTGACGATAAGTCAATAAAAAAGATTTTTTGGGAGGAAATATGTATCATACGTATCCCTTGCTCTTAAAGCCTGCCGTCAAGGACTACCTTTGGGGCGGCCAAAAGCTCAAAACGCTTTATCATATTGACACCGACCTGGAAATTGCTGCCGAGGCTTGGGTGCTTTCCTGTCACCCAAACGGCCACAGCACGGTACAAAACGGTGAATTTGCCGGCAAAACGCTTGCCGAAGCGCTCACTCTTTGGGAGCAGCCGCAGCTTGATATTCTGGTCAAGCTGATCGACGCGCGCGACAAGCTCTCGCTGCAGGTGCATCCAGACGATGCCTATGCCGCCGCGCATCACGGCAGTCGCGGAAAGACCGAGATGTGGTACGTGCTGGACGCAGAGCCGGGTGCGGAATTGATCTGCGGCTTTGACCGTGAGATCACCACCGAGGAATTTGCCGCACAGATTGCCGCAGGCACACCGGAGCAGGTGGTTTCGCACGTTCCCGTACATCCCGGTGACGTATTTTTCATCCCGCCCGGCACGGTTCACGCCATTGGCGCAGGCATTCTGCTTGCCGAGGTGCAACAGAATTCGGATATTACCTACCGCGTTTGGGATTGGGGACGCGTGGGAGCGGACGGCAAGCCCAGACAGCTGCACGTAAAGCAAGCCTTGGCAGTTTCCGAAACCAAGCCCTACGCACACGGCAATGCGGACAGCACCGTGACAGAAATGACGGGTGGCACGCTCCGACTGTTGGCTAAGTGTCCCTATTTTGCAACGTGGGCGGTAACCCTTGACGGTACGGCCGAGGTCTGCATCCCCGCCGATATCCGCGGTATTCTCTGCACGGGCAGCTCTGCCACCCTCTCCTCGGACGGCTGTGAGGACGTTTTCCTGACAGCAGGCGCGTGCGCATATATTCCTGAGGGCATTGACGTCAGAATCTCGGGCAAGGCCGACGTTTTGTGGATCAGGTAATCGCATAAAAAAAGCAACCGCGAATGAGTGCAGTCCTTATCGGAGAAATTATGGTGGGGTTATGGACATAGCCTTATGCATTTGTTTTGCAAATGCGAAACTTGCGATAAAACAGAAGAGAGAGTAACACGGTCACAAAATCCCGTGAAGCTCTCTCTTTTCTGCTTTTTTAGTGATATTCTTTGCTTTCGCAAAGAGTGATATTATTGCTATCGCAATAGTGATATTGAAGCCTTACGGCTTCAGTGATATTCTATTCGCCCATAAACTCGCATAGCGAATATCACTCGTCGTAAGACGAATACCACTGCGAAGCAATAGAACTCGCCAAGGGCGAATAAAACTGCCGAACTTCCTTATGGGAAGTTCGGCAAGCGGTTGCTCTTTTTTGGGTTATACGAAATTAATCGTTAGCCGCAGCCTCAACCAGTGCGCCAAGCTGTGCGCGCAGCTCTCTGAACTGCTCGGTATCGGTGCTGTACTCACCAACGCTGGTGGTCCACTTGTTGATGATCGCGTCTACAACGTCCTTACCGTACTTCTCTTCAAGAATGGTCAGGTACTCGTAGTCCTCAATACCGTCACGTACGCACTCCAGACGCAGAGAGCCGACAGGATCGGTCTGTGCGAAGTATACGCCGCTGTAAAGCAGGATACCGTTGCCGTAAACGTCAACGTTATTCTCTGCGCTGACCTCGTGCATAGCATCCATACCGTACAGGAACTCGTCAGCGGTGGGAACGTACCACTTAGTGGTACCGTTGGTCCAGTCGTTGACCAGGTAGTACAGGAAGCCGTCCACGTTGTACAGCTTCTGCTGCCAGAACAGAGTACGGAGGTTGACTGCATCGGTGTCGATGATCAGCGTGATCTCGGGGTTGCTGGGTCTTCTGGTAACGTACCACCAAGCCTCATCGCCGCCCTCCTGCTCTGCCCACATACGGTCTCTGAAGGAGCCGAGTCTTTGCTCGGTGACAACAGAACAGCCATAGGTCAGGGTACGGTCGCCGTACCACTCAGCAAAGGTGTTGTAGAAGAAGGTCTTGGGACACCATACGTTTACGTACTCGGAAACGTAGGAGAAGTAGTCACCGCTGCCAACGTTATAGTTGACGTGCATGGGAACGATCAGCTTATAGCCGGGGAAGTATTCGCCAAGCAGCTTGCCGTAATCGTTGATGTCGTTCAGACGGTCCACGGTCAGCGGCTCGTCTACGGGATAGAAGTAAGCCTTATCCAGCCATTCCTGCTTCTGGGACAGGAACGCATATGCATTGGCAACGTTGGTTGCGGTCAGCTCCTTGCCAAAGCCGAGAGGCTGGAATGCAACCACTCTGGGGTTATCGAGGTATTCTGCCACGCCCTCTTCCGAGAACGAACCGTCAGAATTGTCACCGAAGGGCAGGTCGTAAGCGCAGATGCGGTTTGCAAGCAGGAAATCATAGTAACCGTGAGGCAGGTTCTTGCCCTCGCTGTTACGCAGATCGCCGCCCCAGTCCTTATAAGAAACGTATACGTCAAATCCACTCAGGCACATCAAAGTCTTGCAAGAGGTTGCCTCGGGCAGCTCAAAGTTCCACACGTATGCAAATACGGTGACCTTCTTGACCTCGTTGCCGTCCTTATCCACAACAGTCAGGGTTGCGGTATACTCACCGGGTACGCTGTCAAGTCCGGAGGTAGCCTTGATGATAAACGTCTGGTTTTCACCGGCCTTGATATCAAAGCCGTCATACGTCTGCAGATTGGTGATGGGCTCACCGCCGCCATTACCACCGTTTACCCAGTCAAGCATATCCTGATCGGGGGTGTAGGTTACGGGAGGAAGCGGATCGATCACGCGCTCACCCTCTACGTTGAAGTAATAACCCCAATGCAGACTGGTCTTCAGGGTGTTTCCTGCTTCGTTGGTAAAGTCGGTGATGTACACCTTCAGGTCCTCTACACCGTTCTCGGAGCCGATCAGAACCTGACAGCCCTCGATCTCGTTCTTGGCCAGCTGGATCTGATACTTCACCTTACCGTTAGAGGTATTGGTTGCCTGGGGAGTACGGTTGTACAGGTGGTCAAACCACAAATTCAGACTTGCATCTTCCTTATCTGCGGTTTCGGGGGTGTAAGAATCAAACTTGGTGGTGGGGAGAGTGATAGAGCTCAGCAGCTGCTCAGCCTCTGCCTTGGCCTGATCGCCTGCGATCACACCGACCTCGTCCCAGCCAATGTCAAACATCTTGTAGTAAGCCTCATCGCTCTCAAGGAACTGGATCTCTGCGATGTGCAGGGTCTCACCGGCATCCTGTGCGCCCGTCATGTAGTCAAAACGGAAGCCGTTAACGTTGCCCGTCCAGTATTCCACAGCGGACAGATCGAACAATACGTACTGCCAATCGTGATTTTCCAAGTCATAGGATGCGGTGGTCATGATGCCGCCGGTCGCGCCGGTCACCTGACCTGCACAGTAAAACAGCTCAAACGTGCCCGAGGAGCAGTTGACGTTTCTGACCTTGAGCAATACGTACTTATAGTCGTCTGCACGGACCTTGCCGATGCCTGCAGCCTTCTGGAACTTGGTGAAGCTGAAGTTTACAAAGGGGTCACCGGTAGCCGAGGTGGTGGTCAGCGCCACGTATACCTCGCCGTCTTCATCCTGGCCGAAGGAAACTTCAACCTGGTTTTCACCCGAGAAGCATCTTTTCAGAGAAGACTCGCTGGCTGCATTGAAATCAGCAACGATGCCATTGATCTCGGGAACCGCAGGCTCGGTGGAAGACTCCTCGGTGGTGTCTTGTGTGGAAGGTTCTGTTGTGGTTTCGCCCTGGGTGGTATCCGCAGACGTACCCTGGGTGGTTTCATTGGGAGCCTGTGTGCCCTGCTCGGTTGTATCCTCGACAGAGGGACCGGGCTCTTGGCAAGCTACCAGCGCGCATGCAAGCATGACGCAAGCAAGCGTGGCAGCCAACAGGATCAACGGAAGTGATTTTTTCATACGCTACCTCTTTCTTAATTTTTATTGGGGAATAAATGCGTTTGCCTGTTCTACGGTGTGGAAGAAAGCAATGAAGCCAAACGTTTCATACAATTTCTCTTACCAAAATTTCTGTGTATATCCATCATACCATATTTGCACCGTAAATGCAACGCTTTTTCGAAATCTTTTAATTGACAAATTGCGCACCATACAATGAGGCATAAAATCCACCTGCCTGCAGCAGCTGCTCGTGCGTACCGCTCTCAATAATTCGGCCTTCTTTTACCACTAGGATATTATCCGCATGCTGCACGGTAGAAAGCCTGTGCGCAATGACAAAGCAGGTTTTTCCCTTCATCAGTGCCATCATGGCATCGTTGATCTGGTGCTCGGTACGGCTGTCCACGTTGCTTGTCGCCTCATCAAGGATCAGCATGGGAGCCCTTGAGAGCATGGCACGCGCGATCGTGATCAGCTGTCTTTGCCCCTTGGAGAGATTGACACCTCCATCCGACAGCTGCGTTGCATACCCTTCGGGCAACGACATGATAAAATGGTGAATCTTGGCCTTTTTGGCTGCCTCGATCACTTCTTCATCGGTCGCGTCCTCTCTGCCGTATGCAATATTGTCGCGCACGCTGCCGCCAAACAGCCACGTATCCTGCAGAACCATGGTGAAGCTTTTGCGCAGGCTGTCGCGCGTAGCATCGGTGATGGGAATGCCGTCAAAAGTGATCTGTCCGGCATCAATATCATAAAAGCGCATCAGCAAATTGATAATGGTGGTCTTTCCCGCACCCGTTGGACCGACTATGGCAACCGTTTGTCCCGGCTCGACCTTGACAGAAAGACCGTGCAGGATCTGCTTTCCCTCTACGTAACCGAATTCCACCTGATCCAACATTACCTGCCCCTTGGGATCAAGTGCAACGGCATCAGGCTTGTCCGCAGGCTCCGGAGGCTGGTCAATGACACCAAACACACGCTCTGCAGCAGAAAGTGCGCTCTGCAGTTCACTGAAAATATTGGCAAATTCGTTGATAGGCCCTGCAAACTTACGCGCATACTGCACGAATGCACCCATATCGCCAAGTCCAATGATAAACAAGGGATTCGTAATGGAGCCTCCCAACGAGAACATATAAAAGACACTGCCGATCAGCGTGATCAGCGCAATGGACAGATTGCTGACAAAATTCACCGTAGGGCCTATCACCGACCCGTGGTAATCCGCCTTATAGTAAGCTCCGCAGGCTTCGGCATTTCGCACGTCAAAGCGGTTTGTAATGACCTGCTCCTTTCCATAGGTGCGAATGGTTTTTTGCCCCGACAGCATTTCCTCGGCAAATCCGTTGAGCTCACCCAGCTTTGCGGAGCGCTGACGGAACAAAGGACGGATATGCGTGGATTTATACTTGGTAAAGATCAGCGAGATGGGCACCGTGACCACAAACACCAGGATCAGCACGGGTGAGATGGTCAGCATCATGACCAAAGAGCCCACTACCGTGATACTGTTTGCGCAAATGGCTAACACATCGTTGGAAAGCGAGGCGTTGACCGTATCGATATCGTAGGAAAGACGGCTGACGATCTCACCCGTCTGGTGGGTATCGAAAAATCCTACGGGAAGATCGGTCAGGTGATCGAACACTTCTTTTCGCATGGTGTACGTGATGCGTTGGCTCAAGTTTACCATAACGATAGATAAGAGATAAGACATCGCACCCGACAGGATATAAAACGCGATCATAAGTGAGCAGAACAAAAATACACGGGGGAAATCCACCTCTCCCGGGCCAACGATGGCATCAATGGCAAGACCCGAAAGCTTAGGACCCGCAAGTGCCAGTACGTTTGCCGAGATCATAAGGAAAAACGCCGGTAACACAAGTCCGGGATAGCGGAACATATATCGGCAGATACGCACAAGCGTTTGTCTGCGCTGCTTTGGCGTCATGGGAGCCTTTTGCGGCTTTTGTCCGTTAGTCAAGCAAAGCACCTCCCATCTGCGAATCGCGGATCTCGCGGTAAACAGGACATTCTTTGAGCAGCTGCTCATGAGAACCCTTACCGATGATCTTGCCTTCATCCAATACAAGGATCAGATCGGCATGCATGACCGAGCTGACACGCTGTGCAACTACCACGGTCGTGGTGTCTGAAAAATGCAAGCGCAGGTCGCGGCGCAAGGCAGCGTCGGTTTTATAGTCAAGTGCCGAAGAAGCGTCGTCCAAAATCAATATTTCAGGCTTTCCCGCAAGTGCTCTGGCAATCAACAAGCGCTGGCGCTGACCGCCTGAAACGTTTGTACCCTTACTCGTCAGCTCATGCTCCACACCCTCGGGAAATGCGGACACAAACTCCTCCGCTTGCGCAACGCGCAAGGCAAGCGTAAGATCCTCGTCACTGATCTCTCTTCCAAAGCAGATATTCTCACGCACCGTGTCGGCATACACGAAATCGTTTTGCATTGCCGTACCGAACATGGCGCACAGCTGCTCGTGGCTCATGGAGCGGATATTTTTTCCGTCTACGTAAATATTACCCTTTCCGGGGTCATAATTGCGGAGCAGCAAGCGCAGCAAAGTGCTCTTTCCGCTGCCCGTTGCACCGATAATGCCGAGCGTACCTGCGCGCGGCAAGGAGAACGAAATATCCTCCAGATCGTTCTGCTCACCGTTATACGAAAAGCTGACGTTCTCAAACACAATATGATCCGAGGTAGGTAACGGCAAGCCGCCATCCTCGGGCTCCAGCTCTGCGGGCGCAGATAAAACCGTGTCGATACGGTTTGCCGATGCGATACACTTGGTGGACATGATGAAAATACGGTTGATGACGATCATGGCGTTGGAGATCAACGTGAAATACTGTATAAACGAAATGATCTTTTCCGGATCTGACAGCTCCACGTTCACCAAAAACGCACCCACCAGCACCACCGACACAAGGCCTGCATTGAGCAGAATGGTGATCAGAGGATTGGTCAGCGCCATGGTCAGAGAAGCTCTCTTTTCATTTTTGACCAAAGCACGGTTGACAGCATCAAATCTTTCGCGCTCGTATTTTTTCTTGGAAAGTGCCTTGATGACGCGAATACCGCCAATATCCTCACGCACCACGCGCACCATATCATCACCCGCCTTTTGGCTGGCGGAATACAGCGGAATACCGCGGCGCGAGATATAAAATACACTGATTCCGATAAAGGGCAGCAGGCAGACCATGACCGTGGCAAGCCGCCAGTCAAGGAAATACGACACCGCAATGCCGCCGATCAATAAAATAGGCGCACGCACACCGATTCGCTGGATCATGCCGAGAAAATGGTGAATGTTATAAGTATCCGAGGTTAATCTGGTTTCCAGCTCGGGAATACCGAATTTGTCGGTCTGCCGCGGAGAAAGACGCATGGTCTTGGCAAACAGATCGTGGCGCACTGCCTGCGCCGCGTCCCTTGCTACGCGCGCCGCCATGCGGTTTGCCACAATGTTGAGCACCAATGCGGCTACGGCACACAGAATCATTATACCGCCCCACGCAAAAACGGGCACCAGATTTCCGCTCGGAGCACTTTTCGGCACCACAACCCCCAACATATGCGACAGAATATACGGCAGCGCAAGCTCGACCAGCGTCCCCGCCACCTTGATGATAAAACCAATGAGGAGAGAGAATCCAAACGGCTTCAAGTATTTAATGACAAGTTTCAAAGAGTCCCACTCCTTTCAAAAAATATTACTTCCATTATATAACAAATTCCGCGTTTTGTCAATCGATTGAAAGCTTTTGTACAAATTTCGGGCAATCAAACAAAAAAGGGAGCCGAGTTCAATCAATCTGAACTCGGCTCCTGTGGGTCTGGGATCCGATCAATTCAAGCCAATCACCGTTTTTGCGTCGGGGCCTTGGTAAAGGGTGTATTCCCCGACCTCTCCAACGTTGGCGGCAACCTTATCAAGGCTGTCGCACATAGCAACGTAGGCAATATCGATATATCCGTCGGTAGGCGCGTTGAAGATATCAAAACGCATGAACTTAGCAGCATACGTGCCGTCTTTTCCCTGTGGGAATCCCTGGTTGGTGGCAAACTTCGTGGCATCCACAACCATCACGTGCCATGCACCGTCACAAATGGGTGCCATGACCTGACAGAAATTCTGTGCGGTGGCTTCACCGCCCGTGGTACTGGTGAACACGTCAAAATAAGGTGCATTGCTGCCTGCAGGCAGACGATACTTGATGACCACGTACTGTCCCGTCACGGCTTTGTTGGACGAGAACACGTTAAATACCGATTCCACCGCGCTGCCGTCCCCGTAAGCACGTACGTAAGCACCGTCCTCTTCCAGACTGTACTTGCCCAAACCAACGCGGGTTGCATCCATGGCAGCCTTCAGACCCTTGGCATCCACCACGAAATTATATTCCGTGCCGGGTGCTATCGGATCCTCTGCAGTTCCCTGTTCTCCGCTGCCGGGCTGCGTTTGATCCTCATCATTTCCCTGTTCGGGTGCGGGCAGCTCATTCGGCCAGCCTGCAAACGCCTCTTCGGCTACAATGCGGAAGGTGCGGGGAGCACCGCCCTTCTGTGTGAATACAAAGGAATAGGAATACGTACCGTCACCGTCATAGAACACGGCATATCCGTCGTAATGATGCGCGTTCCCCGCATCATCCGGTGTGGCAGCTGAATTTACGCGTACCTCTACCCACTCGTCACCGATCTTTTCATAGATCTTGGGCGCAGTCAGCATTGAAAATCCATACGCACGCAGGGCAATATTGTTCTGTCCGCCCGATACCGTAAACTCGGCACTCTTGCCGTTCTCGCTCTTAACCAAAGGCATCCACTCACTCTCCACTATGCTCGTACCTTCGCCCGGGGTAACCACAACAGGAGCAAGCACAGAATTTTCGCGAATGGCTCTGACGTTATCATCATTGGTAGAATTCTGGTCTCCCCAAGGAGTCAGGATCACGTTCATCTTGATGGTATCTCCCGCCTTGAGCGTCACCTCTCCCAGATTCAGCGAAAGAGAGAGCGAATTGTTTTGGTCCACCACAACAAAATTAGCGTCACATTTCTCACCGCCAATGGTGATATCCGCATCCTCGATGATCATGGACAGGTTAATATAATCGTTTTGGTTTCCGCTGACCAATCCAAAATAGTCGAAATACGGAGCAAGATCGCCCAATACGTACACTTTTGCGGCACTTTGGGTATTTGCATCCACGATTTTGGGCTGATTGTTCTCATCCAGATAGCCAACTTGGCCGTAAATACCAAAGCCGGTCACACGGTAGAACGAGAAATCCTTGGCGAAATCGGAAATGCTGACGTCCTCCAGCACCTTATATTCCATGGTACAATACGTGCGGTTTTCATCCAGCTGCGGCATTTCCAGATGCGTATAGGACACGGCAATCTTGCCGTCATCCGACACGTAATCCATGACCACTTCAGCATAGGTGGGGCCGGATGCGTTGACAACGTTCTGCACGTTCTCACTGGCATTGAATTTACCGCTTGCATCCGTATATTGCAGGAAATAATGATTGCCGCCATTGGTATGCTGCGGCTGATTTCCCTGCGGATGTCCGCCGGGCAGCTCACTCCACAAAGGAGAGGATGCCGAACGGTGGTCGGGCAGCGTATGCAGGTTTCTGCCGTTTACGTAGTAAGGAGCAATACAGTTCGACTCGGTTACACCGGTGGACAAATGGTAATACGGCATGAAGAACTGAATGGAGGAAAGCTGCTTTAAGGGGAACCTACCCCAATTCTGATACAGATTGATAACCTTGAGCGTTTGCACCTCTCCCGCCTTTACAGACATGGGGAAATATACTTCGCTGTACTGTCTGTCACCTCTGTCAAACAAAGGCTCTTCCTTTTCGTGCTTGAAGTTTTTACACACCTCTAAATTCACGGGCAGCATCAACTCATTCGCACCAAGCAGCGCAGCGCACTCGATATTGGTAGAGTCTGCAAAGGTCTGCACGTAAAATTCTCTGTTGCGATCGTCGCCCGTAACCGTAAATACCACGTTCAAATGCTCGTTGGGAGCATCATAATAGGAATAATTGAAGGATTCCGTGCCGGGCAAGGTGAAGGTATACACGCCCTGCAGCGGATTGTAGCCTGCAAACGCAGCCTGCTCGGAGCTGTTGGCCTCAATCTGAATATTCTCTGCGGTCAAAGGGTTTCTCTCGCAGTACGCCGCGTGCAAAAAGCCCGAGAAATCGTGACTTTCATCAGTATACAGGCGGTGTCCCATATAAAAATCGTTACTTGTATCGTTGACAGGAGCCCAAATCGTGCCATTCTCAGGGCAAGTGGACTGCACAAGCACGTATTTGCCATCCGCAAGCGTCACGGTGATCTTACCGCTCTCCTCATGCAAGGGCAAAATATAACCGAACACACCCGCATCCTTGATATCAAAGCCAATATACTCAGCGCTTGCCCAGTCTACGCCCTCGATTGTGTCGTGCTCACCGTTCTTGTCCTTGACTACAAGAGCCTGTACCGTGTCGGCGGCAATCTCGGTGATCATGCCAAGCTCGGCAATATTTGCGGTATCCGCAGACGCCACAAAATGCAGGGTCTGATGCATCTTATCCGAATAGGTATGGAAGGTTCTGTCCAAATGCAGCGCAGGCGCGTTCTTGGACGAAGCTTTGAGCAGCTTGACAGAAGATATTTCGATCTTATCCCCCGACTCGCCCATAAAATCCAAACGAATGGTGCGCAGCATGCCCGTATAATCCTGAACATTGGAAAGTAATACACGATACGTATGATATTCACCGTCATTCTGAATATTCAGTGCCAGCTTTTGTTTTTCGCTCAATTCGCTCTGTGAGCCGGCTAATACGTAAATGTCACCGCGCGTGACTGCCAGCCCCTCAACCTTCAGGGTGATCTCCAGGTAATTGTACTCGGTGGAGCATTCTACCTTGTACGAAATATTGGGGTCAAGGTTGCTTGTGACCTTAGTGCTCAACACGCCGCCCCTGACCTTAGGCTTGGAAACGTCGGTATAGTAATCGTATTCAGAGAGATCCAGCTCAATCTCATCCCGGATCTCCAGCTCGGAAATGCAGTTCTGCTCCAAAATACGTACGTCATAATAGTAGTAACCCAGACGGAACAGATTCGCTCTGCCCTCGGTCAGAGAGTTCGACAGATAGTACGTGCCGCCATCCGTCGTTTTGACGTAGGCATCCATCGTATTCTGCAGATATGCCGCCCCCTGCTTATTGGCAAGCGAGGTCACCATCTTGCCGGTTGTACCGCCAAGCTGATATTGCAGGGTCATATTCTGATTCTCAATCACGTATACGTCACGCGATGCAGAGGTATAGTACGTCTGCACATCATTCAAGCGGTCGTATGCGCCCGAGATCAGCGAAGCATAATCTCCGTCCAACGGCACATAAGTCTGCTCCGGAGCTTTTGTACTTTCTTCTGTGGTGGTCTGATCCTCCGGATCGTCCGGTTGCACCCTGTCCTTGCAGGATGCCAGAGTACCAAGCAGCATCACGCCGCCAAGCAGCAAACAAATCAGGGCAAGAAATCTTTGTTTCATAATAAATCCTCTCCTTGCAAAAGATGGGGTCATCTTCATTATATCATACCATAGAATATTTATCAAGAGCAAAAGAAATATTTCGTAAAATGCGAAACCTCTGTATTTGCAAGGGGCGACGTCCTCGGTGCTCTGCGTGGGTGTCGGTGTCCGCTGAGGTTTTTGGGATTAAAGTTTGAACCCAAACGCGCGACAGCGCGCAAAAATCCGAGGCCACGTCAATGACGTGACCTCGGATTTTTGTATGATGGAAAGTTTTGGGGAGAGGGGTGCGGGGAGAGGGTCTTTTTCAAAAGACCCTTTCCCTGCAGGCCTTCACCTCATAATAAAACGCAATCTTACTCGTACAGCTTACCCATCTTTTCAAGTCTTTCGAACTTAGCAGCTGCAGCCTTTTCAGCCTTTTCGAACAGAGCGTTTGCTCTTTCGGGGTTGGACTGAGCCAGACGAGCGTAACGAACCTCGGACTTGATAAAGTCAACGTAGCTTGCGGTGGGAGCCTTGCAGTCGATAGTCAGCTTGTTAGACTCCAGAGTGGGATTGTAGCGGAAGGTCTGCCAGTAGCCTGCCTCTACAGCCTTCTTCATCTCGAGCTGGCAATTCTGCATGCCGCCCTTAACACCGTGCATCTCACAAGGAGCGTAACCGATGATCAGAGAAGGACCGTTGTAAGCCTCAGCCTCAGTCAGAGCCTTGAGCAGCTGGTTCATATCGTAACCCATAGCAACCTGTGCTACGTATACGTAACCGTAGGACATAGCGATCTCTGCAAGGTTCTTCTTGCCGATTGCCTTACCTGCAGCAGCAAACTGTGCTACCTGACCGATCTGGGAAGCCTTGGAAGCCTGACCGCCGGTGTTGGAGTAAACCTCGGTATCGAATACGAAGACGTTGACGTTTTCGCCGGAAGCCAGAACGTGGTCCAGACCGCCAAAGCCGATATCGTATGCCCAACCGTCACCACCGAAGATCCAAACGGACTTCTTGTTCAAATAATCCTTTTCAGCCAGAACGTCTGCAGCGATGGGGCAGCCCTCTGCAGCAGCCTTCTCCAGCTCTGCGATCAGAGCGGTGGTAGCGTCAGCGTTCTTTGCGCCGTCATCCTTGGTTGCCAGATAAGCCTCGGCAGCAGCCTTGAACTCGTCGGAAGCCTTTTCGGAAGCAGCCATTTCCTCAACCTTAGCGATCAGCTTTTCGCGGATTGCCTTCTGACCAAGTGCCATACCCAGACCGTGCTCAGCGTTGTCCTCAAACAGGGAGTTCGCCCAAGCCGGACCCTTCTTGGTGGCATTGTTTACAGTGTAAGGAGTTGCGGGAGCACTACCGCCCCAAATGGAGGAACAACCGGTAGCATTGGAGATATACATTCTCTCACCGAACAGCTGAGTGATCAGCTTAGCGTAAGAGGTTTCTGCACAACCTGCGCAAGAGCCGGAGAACTCAAGCAGGGGCTGCTTGAACTGAGAGCCCTTAACGGTGTTGTTGATGATCTCGGGCTTTTCGGTTACGTTCTTAACTGCGTAATCGAAAGCAGCCTGCTGAGCGGACTGGGTGTGCTGAGGAGCCATCCAGATAGCCAGATCCTTCTTAGAGGGCTTGGTGCCTGCGGCAGCAGCCTTCTTTTCAGCCATTGCGTTGATGGGACAAGCCTTGACGCAGAGAGTACAACCCATGCAGTCCAAGGGAGAAACGCCAATGGAGAACTTGTAGTTGGTCTTTACAACGGGCTTGGAAGCAAACTTGGTGGACTTGGGAGCGCCTGCAGCCTCTTCCTCGGTCATAGCGAAGGGACGGATTGCAGCGTGAGGACATACGAACGAGCAGTTGTTACACTGAGCGCACTTGTCAGCATTCCACTCGGGAACCATAACGGCAACGCCGCGCTTCTCGGCAGCAGCTGCACCCTGAGGCATGGTACCGTCAACGTACTTCTCGAATGCGGAAACGGGCAGGCTGTCGCCTTCCATTGCGCCAACGGGCTCAACGATGTTGTTGACGAAATCGTCAAGATCAGCTCTGTCGGACTTGAATGCGGGCTTCTTTGCGTCTTTGCGGCACTTTGTCCATGCTTCGGGAACTTCAACCTTGATGAATGCATCTGCGCCTGCGTCGATAGCGGCATAGTTGAGGTCAACCATAGCCTGGCCCTTCTTGATGTAGGACTTGTAAGCCATCTTCTTCATGTACTCAACAGCCTCTGCTGCGGGCAGAATGTTAGCCAGAGCGAAGAATGCGGACTGCAGAACGGTGTTCTTAACCTTTGCGTTACCGATGCGGTTGGTTGCAAGGTCGGTAGCGTTGATGACGTAGAAGTTTACGTTGTTGTTTGCGATGTATTCCTTAACCTTTGCGGGCAGGTTCTTGGACAGAGCCTCGATGGTGTTCCACTCGCAGTCCAAGAGGAAGGTACCGCCGGGCTTTACGTCGGAAACCATGTCATACTTCTTCAGGTAAGCCTGGTTGTGGCAAGCAACGAAGTCAGCCTTGTTGATGTAGTAAGGAGACTTGATGGGGGTGTCACCGAAGCGCAGGTGCGAGATGGTGATACCGCCGGTCTTCTTGGAGTCATACTGGAAGTATGCCTGGATATACTTGTCGGTGTGGTCACCGATGATCTTGATGGAGTTCTTGTTTGCGCCAACAGTACCGTCGCCGCCCAGACCCCAGAACTTGCAGGAAATGGTGCCTGCGGGAGCAGTATCGGGGCAAACCTTCTCAGGCAGAGAAGAATTGGTTACGTCGTCAACGATACCAATGGTAAAGTTGTTCTTGGGAGCTCTCTTCTTGAGGTTCTCGTATACAGCAAAGACGGATGCAGGAGGAGTGTCCTTAGAGCCAAGGCCGTATCTACCGCCAACAACGGTCTTCTTAATGCCTGCCTGTGCAAGAGCGGTCACAACGTCCAGGTACAGAGGCTCACCAAGAGCACCGGGCTCCTTGGTTCTGTCCAGAACTGCGATCTTCTTAGCGGTAGTGGGGATAGCTTCGATCAGCTTATCAGCGCGGAAGGGTCTGTACAGTCTTACCTTAACAAGACCGACCTTTTCGCCGTTTGCGTTCATGTAGTCGATTACTTCCTCGATCACGTCACAAATAGAGCCCATAGCGATGATGACTCTCTCTGCATCGGGAGCACCGTAGTAGTTGAACAGCTTGTAGTCGGTACCGATCTTAGCGTTGATCTTGTCCATGTACTCTTCAACGATTGCGGGCAGTGCATCATAGTACTTGTTGCAAGCCTCTCTGTGCTGGAAGAAGATGTCACCGTTCTCTGCAGAACCGCGCAGAACGGGATGCTCGGGGTTCAGAGAGCGAGCGCGGAATGCCTTAACAGCATCCATATCGGTCAGCTCTGCCAGATCGTCGTAGTCCCAAGCCTCGATCTTCTGGATCTCGTGGGAGGTACGGAAGCCGTCAAAGAAGCTGATGAAGGGAACGCGGCCCTTGATGGAAGCCAGGTGAGCTACAGCGCCCAGGTCCATGATTTCCTGAGGGTTGGTTTCAGCCAGCATAGCAAAACCGGTCTGACGGCAAGCGTAGACGTCGGAGTGGTCGCCGAAAATGTTCAGAGCGTGGGACGCAACGGTACGAGCCGAAACGTGGAATACGCAGGGCAGAAGCTCACCTGCGATCTTGTACATGTTGGGGATCATGAGAAGCAGACCCTGGGAAGCGGTGTAAGTGGTGGTCAGAGCACCTGCTGCCAGAGAGCCGTGTACAGTACCTGCTGCACCTGCCTCGGATTCCATCTCGGTTACCTTAACGGTAGTGCCGAAGATGTTCTTCAGACCCTGAGCTGCCCACTGGTCGGTGTAGTCAGCCATGGGGCTGGAAGGGGTAATGGGGTAAATACCTGCTACTTCGGTGAACGCGTAAGACACGTGCGCAGCAGCCTGGTTGCCGTCCATAGAAAGCTTTTTTCTCGGGATAGCCATTTTGTTTTTTCCTCCTGCATTTATAAAAATTTTTACAAAAACGAAAAATGTGGGAAATCATGCAGAATGCTCTGCAAAATTTCTCACCTTATATATTAGCACAACTTTGCGAAAAAGTAAAGAGGTATTGACAACTTTTATAGTGGAAAAAGTGCTGAATTCTGCATTTCGGTGCATTTTTTGCGCAAAAACGACGCCTTTCGCCGCTTGAACACCCCCTGCTTGAAAGTTTTGATCAAACTTTTTCAAAAGTTTGCGCGGGTCGAGGGCGCGAAGCCCTCGGCGCGCCCGCAGGCGCGAAATAACTTAATCGCCGTTTCTTTGGTACTTTCTTTGCGGCTACTTGCTCAAAGAAAGTACGGAAATAATTACTTCAATGTCAAAAATGACGCTTGTAGGGGCGATTTTTCAATCCCCCTCTTTCCTTTTGACCAATCTGCCCAACTTATCGAACTCTTTAATAATCCCAATATTTTTCATATCGCACCTCTCCAACCGTTCCGGCTTGATTATAGCACAATCTGCGTACTTTGTAAACACTTTGTGTGTTTCATCGATCACCCATTGTGTTGCTTTGTCTTGTATAATGATTTCAACACAATAAGCGTTGGAGGAGCACACATGATCAAGGGTTTACCGGAGAAATTACAAACACTGCGAATCGGATTCGGATATTCACAAAAACAGGTCGCAGATATGATCGGCGTATCTCCTTCCATCATTTCGGGATATGAAACAGGCGAACGAACGCCAAGCACCGACGTTCTGCTTTCTCTTGCACACCTTTATAAATGCAGCACGGACTATCTTTTGGGCAGAGAAACTCAATCTCACATCATGATAGATTGTCAGAATCTGACCAATGCACAAATTCAAGCACTTCGTCAGCTGATCGATGCCTTCACGAAAAATCAATAAACCAAGAGAATCCCTTTTTTTGGGGTTCTTTTTTTGCATTTCAACCGTAGGGGCGATGATTGATCGCCCGAAACAACGGTTGGGATATTATGTGAGAAAACCGACTCCGTTCTTTTTGGCACCGCGGGCGCAAAAAGAACCAAAAACGCCGATATGCGGGGCGCTGCCCCGCCCCCGGTCGCTTTTTGAAAAAAGCGACGTAAAAACTTTCATGAGCAGGTTGTCTATATGGTGCCGCTTATCCTCTTGACTGTTTTCGTGTTTTCTGCTATAATTATGGTGAAATAATATTGCAATCTTTCGCAAAGGATAGATTTTTATGAAGCTTTCAACCAAAATTGCCGTGATTGGTGCGGGACATGCAGGTGTCGAGGCAGCTCTTGCCGCTGCGCGCATGGGTGTGGACACCGTTCTCTTTACCCTTTCACTGGATGCCGTCGCCAACATGCCCTGCAACCCTTCTATCGGCGGCACGGCCAAGGGACACCTTGTCTATGAGATCGATGCTCTCGGAGGTGAGATGGGTCGCGCTGCTGACCGCGTCACGCTCCAGAGCCGCACACTCAACTTGGGCAAGGGAGCGGCCGTATATTCCAAGCGCATTCAGGCCGATCGCCGCAAATATCAAAATATTATGAAGCACACCTTGGAGCTGACGCCCAATTTGCGTCTGATCCAAGCAGAAATCGTGGAAATTCTGACCGACAACGCCCCCGAGCACCCCTGCGTTGTGGGTGTGCGCACGCATTTGGGCGAGATTTGGGAGTGCTCTGCGGTCATTATCGCAACAGGCACGCACCTTGGCGGCCGCATTTTCGTTGGTGACGTCAATTACGCGGCAGGCCCCGACGGCATGCTGCCTGCGAATGCCCTGACCGATTCCCTTCTCTCTTTAGGCGTTAAAATGATGCGCTTCAAAACAGGCACGCCCGCACGCGTCAAGCGCTCCACCATTGACTTTTCTGTTCTTGAGCTGCAGCCCGGTGAGGATAATCCCTTGCCTTACAGCCAGGACAATGTGGAACATTTGTTCTATTCTGTGGAACAAACTCCCTGCCATATCGTATATACAAATCAAAAGACCCACGATGTCATTCTTTCCAACATCAAGCGTTCCGCCCTCTATTCCGGGCAAATTCACGGCACAGGCCCGCGTTATTGTCCCTCAATCGAGGACAAACTGGTGCGTTTTTCCGACAAACCGCGCCATCAGCTGTTCGTTGAACCCATGGGCGAAGAGAATGAAGAGATGTACATTCAAGGCTTTTCTACCTCTCTGCCGCCCGACGTGCAATACGAAATGCTGCGCACGCTGGACGGATTCGAGAATGCCGAGATCATGCGCTACGCTTACGCCATCGAATATGACTGTGCAGACCCCTTACAAATGCTTCCCACGCTGGAATTCAAGCAAATCGGCGGTCTTTTCGGTGCGGGACAGTTCAACGGTACTTCCGGCTACGAAGAAGCTGCTGCGCAGGGACTTGTTGCGGGAATCAACGCAGCGCGCCGTATCAAAGGTCTTGACGGCATGACGCTATCCCGTTCCGAGAGCTATATCGGTACGTTGATCGATGATCTTGTCACCAAAGGCACGCACGAGCCTTACCGCATGATGACCTCTCGCTCAGAATACCGCTTACTTTTGCGTCAGGACAATGCGGATGCACGACTGACCCCCATCAGCTATGAAAACGGTCTGATCAGCGAATCCCGCTACCAAGCCTTCCTTAAAAAGCAGGAATTGATCAAAAACGAGAAGGATCGCTTGGAGAATACCCACATTTCCATGCAAAAAGCCAATGATTTTCTTGCATCTCATTCGCTGCCGCCCATCAAATCCGGCTGCTCCTTGGCGGATCTTTTGCGCAGACCCGAGCTGAATTACGCAGATATTGCACCCGTAGATGCGGATCGTATTCCGCTTGCGCGTCGTGTTCTGGAAACCGTGGAGATCGATATCAAATACGAAGGTTACATCAAGCGCGCCTTTGCCGAAGCGCAAAGACACCAAAAATTAGAGGACAAGCACCTCTCACCGGACATTGATTACACCGCCATCAAGGGTTTGCGTCTTGAGGCTGCGCAAAAGCTCAACATGATCAAGCCTTTGACGCTCGGACAGGCATCCCGTATCAGCGGCGTCAACCCCGCCGACATTTCTGTCCTGTTGATCTGGCTGGGAATCAAGTAAAGGAGGCAATATGGAACGATTTTCCGAGGTTTTTGACCAAGTTTTTGCCGCAAACGGCCTTTCGGAATATGCAACTGCGCAAAATAAGCAAATTTACGCACAACTTTGTGAGCATATTCTTGAAGTAAACAAGACGCACAATCTGACCGCCATTCGCGACGTTCCCGGTGTGATCACCAAGCATTTTGCGGATTCTCTGACCATTTCAGCCTACATTCCGCAGAACGCAACGCTTCTTGACGTCGGCACAGGCGGTGGTTTTCCCACGTTGCCGCTTGCCGTAGCTCGTCCCGATCTTTCTATCACCGCAATTGACAGTACGGCCAAAAAGATTGCGCACGTACAAGCAACCGCAAAAAAATTCAATCTCACCAACGTCACAGCGCTGTCAGGCCGCGCCGAGGATCTTGCCAAAACGAACATGCGCGAGAGCTTTGATGCCGTCACAGCGCGTGCCGTTTCAGAGTTGCGCATTTTATGCGAGATCACGTTGCCATTCGTTGCCCTTGGTGGGACGTTTGTTGCCATGAAGGGGGCATCCGGGCAAAAAGAATTAGAGGATGCACGCTGCGCAATTCATAAGCTCGGCGGCCGACTGACCGACACGTATAAATTCACCTTAAAGGATGAAAACGGCAATCAGGAGGAACGTTTTATCTTTATCATTCGCAAGATTGCTCCTACACCCAATAATTTTCCGCGTCAATACGCGCAAATACTCAAAATACCGCTGTAATGCAGCGGTTTTTTATTTGCAATTTTGTCTTTTCACGACTTCTCCTTTATCTTTACCGATTTCTTCTCGCATTTTGCACGATTTTATGATAATCTCTGTTACAACAATTTTTCATACGAATTCGTGCTATAATCTCGGTATACAAACAGCAAGGGAGATATTATGCAACAATATATCGAAGATTCTGCGACAAACGTACTTATATCTACATTATTACAAAAGAAAGAGGATATGTTCACACAAGGAGAAATCATGCACCGACTTTGCACGCAATACGGTTTTTCGCAAAGCAAACTCTCTAAAATTTTGGGTGTCAGCCAATCCTGCGTGGGAAATAAGATCAGACTTCTACATTTTTCCGCACAAGAACGCGCTGCGATAACAAGGCACAATCTTTCCGAACGTCATGCGCGCGCCCTTTTGCGCATTTCTTCACCAAAAAGGGTGAAATTGATAGAAACAGCCGGTCAAATGCACCTTACAGTCCAACAGACAGAACAACTCGTCGAAAAATATAGAAACGATGCGACTGTATTACCAAGCATTCCAGCTTCGGACTCAGTAAGTATTCCCACAATTGACAAATTTTCAGAATACATTTCCGAGAACACCGATAGACTTCGTAATCTTGGTTATAAAGTTTCTTGCTTGTCTGAGTCCGGTGAAAGATGGCGAAAATTCACGATTCTGATTTGCGAATAAATTGTTTTACGTGAAACATATGTCATGGCATCCATAACGTTCCACGTGAAACATTTATTAACGGTAGCTATGCCGTTTCACGTGAAACATTTAATATACACACAAGCGCTGTTTCACGTGAAACCTCTCTTAGCAAAAAATGGCATGTTTCACGTGAAACATAATATTTTTTATAAAATATCTCTGCAAACCTATTGCATTCGTATATTTTTCGTGATATAATATTTGCAGTATATTTTTCGGAGGTATAAATAGATTTTATGGGAAAAATTATTTCTTTTTGTAACCAAAAAGGCGGTGTCGGCAAAACAACTTCTGCCGTAAACATTGCCGCCTCTCTTGGTATTCTTGGGTATAAGGTTTTGATGATCGACCTTGACCCCCAGGGTAACGCCACAAGCGGCGCAGGTGTTCCGAAGAAGTCGCTCAAGCTGACTATCAACGACGTTTTGACCGGTGACGTCCCCATGCAGGATGCAATTATGGAAACCGAATATGATAATTTGGATCTTGTTCCCACCAACATTGCACTTGCAGGCGCGGAATTCGAACTCTTTCAGCACGAAAACAGCGAATATCGCATGAAAGAAGCGCTTGAGCCGATCAAAGATAATTATGATTACATTATCATCGACTGCCCGCCTTCACTTGGCATGTTGACCGTAAACGCAATGGCTGCAAGTGACGGTATTGTAATTCCCATGCAGTGCGAATTCTACGCACTCGAGGGACTTTCTCAGCTCATGATCACTGTCGGCCGTATCAAATCCCACTACAATAACAATCTGTCCGTCACAGGTATTTTGATCACCATGTATAACGGCAGACTGCTGCTTTCTCAGCAGGTTATTAACGAGCTTCGCCGCCACTACGCGGACAAGCTGCTGGATCCCCCTATTTCCCGCAGCGTAAAGGTCTCCGAAGCCCCCGGCTTCGGTATGCCCGTATACTACCACGACAAACGTAACAAGGGTGCTGTTGAGTACTTGGCTTGCGCCAAAGATCTTGCGTCCAGAATTTGACGGGGAGGTAGCGTAAAATGGCAAGAAAACAAGGCGGACTCGGCAGAAATTTTTATGAAATTTTAGACGATAATATGCTTGAATCCAAAAAGGATTCTATCACAAAGCTTCGCGTAGCCGATATTGAGCCCAGACGTGACCAGCCCCGCAAAGACTTTGATCTTGAACCCTTGCAAACCTTGGCAGATTCTATTGCTGCTTATGGTGTTCTCGTACCGTTGATCGTGCGTGAAAACGCTGTTGCTCCCGGCACTTATGAGATCATCGCCGGTGAGCGACGCTGGAGAGCTGCAAAAATGGCAGGTTTGACCGAGGTTCCCGTAGTCATCATGGACAGTGATGATATGAAAACCTCCGAAATCGCACTGATCGAAAACGTGCAAAGACAGGATCTGAACCCTGTTGAAGAGGCATTTGCATATCAGGCATTGATCGATAGATACGGTTGCACGCAGGACGACGTAGCAAAAAAGGTCGGCAAAAACCGTTCCACGATTACAAACATGCTTCGTTTGCTCGATCTGCCCGAAGAGGCGCTTGAATTGCTCAAGAAGGGCGAAATTTCCGGTGGTCATGCAAGAGCACTGCTCGGTCTTGACGACGATGCGCAGATCATTGATCTTGCGCATAAGATCGCAGAAAAGGACTATTCCGTTCGCGAAACCGAACGCATTGTCCGTCTTTTCAAGGCACGCGCAGAGGCCGACGAGCAGCCCGAGGAGATCGACGACTCCGATTCTCAGCGTAAGGTATACATGAAGGATCTGGAACGCCGCGTCATGCACACCCTTGGCAGAAAGGTCAGAATCGCACGCGTTGCCAAGAAAAAGATCGTTGAATTGTCCTATGAGGATGATCAGGATCTGGAAGAAATTATCAAAATTCTCTGCGGAAGCGACTTTTTCGCAGATCAAGACTAATAAATTAACGGAGAAAATATCATGATCGACATCAATTATATCAAAAATAACCCCGAAGAGGTCATCGCCAGACTTGCAAAGAAGGGCAAGGACGCAAGACAGGAGATCGAGCAGATCCTGGCACTCGACACAGAAAGACGCGCACTGATCGTAGAAGGCGAAGCAATCAAAGCTGAGCAGAACAAGATCAACAAGCAGATTCCCCAGCTCAAAAAGCAGGGCGCGGACGTAGCTCCTATTTTCGCGCAGATGAAGGAAATGGGCGCACGCGTCAAGGAAATCGACGAGAGAAAGAAGACTGTTGAGGTGCAGTATCAGGGACTTCTGCTCTGCCTGCCCAACCTGCCCGATGAGGATCTTTTGCCCGGCGGTAAGGAAAACAATCAGCCTCTGCGCTACTACGGTGAGCCCAGAACCTTTGATTTTGAGCCCAAAAATCACGTAGATCTTTGCACCGATCTTGGCCTGATCGACTACAAGCGCGGCACCAAGCTGTCCGGATCCGGCTTCTGGATCTATTCGGGTGTTGGCGCACGCCTTGAATGGGCTCTGCTCAACTACTTTATTGATTTCCATCTCGGCAACGGCTACGAGCTGATGCTGGTACCTCATATGCTTGGATACGAGTGCGGTCAGACCGCAGGTCAGTTCCCCAAGTTCAAGGACGAGGTATATTGGCTGGAACAGCAGGATGACGACGAGCGCCGCCGCTTTATGCTGCCCACCGCAGAAACCGCACTGGTTTCCTTGCACCGTGACGAGATTCTGACCGAGGCAGATTTGCCCCGCAAGTATATTTCCTATACGCCTTGCTTCCGTCGCGAGGCAGGCTCTTACAGAGCTGACGAGCGCGGTATGGTACGCGGACACCAGTTCAACAAGGTCGAAATGGTACAGTACACATTGCCCGAAAAGAGTGACGAGGCATTCGACGAGCTGGTTGCAAATGCCGAGAACCTTGTAAAGGGACTGGGCTTCCACTTCAGAACCGTCAAGCTCGCTGCCGAGGATTGCTCCGCATCCATGGCAAGAACCTACGATATTGAGATCAACATTCCTTCCATGAACGGCTATAAGGAAGTTTCCTCCGTATCCAACGCACGTGATTATCAGGCGCGCAGAGGTATGATGAGAGTCAAGAGAGCGGACGGTAAGATCGAGTATCTGCACACGCTCAACGGCTCCGGTCTTGCTACCAGCCGTATTTTCCCCGCTCTGGTAGAGCAGAATCAGAACGCTGACGGTTCTGTCAACGTGCCCGATTGCTTGCGCAAGTACATTGGACTTGACGTAATCCGCTGATTAATAAACAAAATATAAGAACAAGCGTTCTATTATTAGAACGTTTGTTCTGTTCTGAGAAAGGAGGACTTCAATGTCCGGATTTACCCGAATACTGACCAATCTGAGCAATGACGCCTCCGAGCAGCCCTCGCTGATCGAGGAATTGTGGGCGTATCTGACCGAAAAGTATTTTACCATAGACATCGCGCAATATGAAAATCTCAACCTTGACATAGGCGGAGGCGGCATCATCAACCTCTCTTGGGCCATCGTTGCGCTCTGCCTTGGCATGGTACTGGCCGCCATTATGGCTGTGTATGAAAAAAAAGGGCTTGGCGAGTTTGTGCGTAAGCTGATTTATGAGGAATGTTACTCACCGGAAAGCGCAAAAACACTGGCCGAGCTGGGTTTTCGCAAAAATGCAGCCGTGCGCGGTGCTTTGCGCGGCGGATCGCTCTCAAAGGTCGTGGTTTGCACGCAAAAAAAGGAGTATGACGATCAAATCGCGCAAAAAAGAGAGGAATATGAGGCTTATGCCTCCAAGGACAGCCCCCGGTTCAAAAGTCTTGCTTACAAGATCAATTTTGAAACAGATACGTTTTATATTCCAAAGGACGATTCTTACGCAGCGGACGTCCGCTATGACAAGAAAGGCTCCGGCATCGTATCTGTTTTGATAGTCGCAGGCATTTCGCTGCTGGTTGCCGCCTTTATTATCTTCATTCTGCCCGATATGCTGCAGATGCTGGATAACTTTATCGGGCTGTTGCGTCCCGAGGCAAATTATCATTGACACCCAAAAAGGAGAAAATCAACGCATGAAAAGACCGATCGTAGGCATTACGTGCTCCAAAACCGCTGAAGGAAAGATCGCCATGAGCCAGAATTATCTCAATTCCGTTTGGGAAGCGGGCGCTGTTCCCGTCTTTTTGGCGTACACGCCGGACGAAGAAAAGCTGGCGGAATATGCAAATATTTTCGACGGATTTCTGTTCGGAGGCGGTGACGATATGGATCCCGCGCACTACGGTGAGGTCAAAATGTTTGATAACGTAGAGATCGATGCCGACCGCGATGCGTTTGAGCTGGCGCTTTACGCGCACGTTTTGCCCACGGGCAAGCCGATTCTGGGCATTTGCCGCGGAATTCAGCTGCTCAACGTGGCCGAGGGCGGTACGCTGTATCAGCATATCGACGGCCACAGACAGGAACAGCCCGGCACAACTACCGAGCAAAATACGCTTGTTTGCAAGGATTCCATGCTGCACAGACTGACCGGCAAGGATGAATTGCTGGTCAACAGCTTCCATCATCAGAATATCAAGGATCTCGCGCCCACGCTTTGTGCAGATGCCGTAAGTGCCGACGGCTATATCGAGGCCGCGCATATGGAAGGGCATCGCTTTTATCTGGGTGTGCAATGGCATCCCGAGATCTTCCGAGAGCAGGATGAGTCCATGCAAAAGGTATTTTTGGCGTTTGTGAACGCTTGTCGGAGCGAATAAGTATGAAAAATATGCAACTGGCGGACATACTCCGCCCAAAAACACTGGATGAGATCGTCGGACAAGAACATTTGTTCGGTCCTCGCGGTGTGGTAAGACGCATGCTGGCAGGGGGAAGGATCACGAATATGATCTTTTTCGGCCCTCCCGGCACGGGTAAGACCACAGCGGCATCAGCCATTGCGGCTGCGTCGGGCATGCAATTCCGCAAGCTCAACGCCACGCACGCGTCTACGCAGGATATCAAGGATATCATTGCCGAAACCAATAATATTTTCGGTGCGGGCGGTGTGCTTCTTTACTTGGACGAGATCCAGTATTTCAACCGCAAGCAGCAGCAAACGCTGCTGGAATATATGGAGGACGGCAGGATCACACTGATCGCCTCCACCACCGAAAATCCCCATTTTTACGTATATAACGCGATTATTTCGCGCTCCTCGCTGTTTGAATTCAAGCCGGTGCCGCCCGAAAGCGGTGCTGTTATGCTCGGGCGCGCACTCAATTATCTCAATAACGAGCACGGTACAGAAAAAACCGCATCGCAAGAATTGCTTTGCTACGTGGCAAAGGCCGCGGGCGGTGACGTCAGACGCGCGATCGGCCTTTTTGAAAACGCGTTTTTCTCGGCAGACGACGAAATTTTACGCGAACACGTGGATGCGTTCAAAAGCGGCATCGGAAATTACGGTGACGACGCGCATTTTGATCTGCTTTCCTGCCTGCAAAAGTCAATTCGCGGCTCTGATCCCGATGCGGCTGCGTTTTATACTGCCAAGCTGCTGGAATCGGGCGAGTTGATCTCGGTGTGCAGAAGATTGCAGGTAATCGCAAACGAGGATATCGGTGCGGCTTACCCCATGGCGGCAGTGATCACGAGAGCCTGCTGCGAATCGGCCAAGGAATTGGGCATGCCCGAGGCGAGAATTCCGCTCGGAAATGCGGCAATTATCTTGGCAACCTCACCCAAATCGAATGCCACGCATCTGGCATTGGATGCGGCACTTGAAGACGTGCGGGCAGGGAAGGGAACGGAAATTCCCGAGCATTTGCAAAGTCCGCTGTTCAAGGGCTACAAGTATCCGCACGATTACCCGAACCACTACGTAAAACAACAGTATTTACCCAATGATCTGAAGGACAAGAAATACTACGAGCCCGCTCAAAATAAAACCGAACAGGCTGCAGCGGAGTATTGGAAAAAGATCAAGGGGAACTGATAACTACCCAAAAAATCATCATCCACCTTCACCCAAACGGATCACCCCCACAGGATAAAAGTTTTGATCAAACTTTTCCAAAAGTTTGCGGGGTACGGGGCAGAGCCCCGAAAAACGCCGTTTTTGGTTCTTTTTGCGGCAATTTTGCCAAAAAGAACGGAGAGAATTTCTTCAATGTTACAGTCCTAATTCATTCCGTTCTTTTTTTGAGCAAGTAGCCGCAAAAATAGAACCAAAAAAACGGCGTAAAAAAAGTTTCGCCTCTTCGGAGGCGACTCGGGGCTCTGCCCCAAGTCCCCGCGATCTTTTTGAAAAAAGGTCGATCAAAAACTTTTATCCTGTGAGAGTGGCCCGTTAGGGGTTACTTAACCAAATTTCATCCTGTTAAACAAAAAAAGGATTAAAACCATGAACGTACCCGAACTTTACGGCTCACGCGTTTTTAACGACGACGTGATGCGTCAAAAGCTCCCCAAGGACGTCTACCGTTCCTTGACCAATACCATTGCCACGGGCGGTGTCATTGACCCCGCCATTGCAGGCACGGTTGCCACCGCCATGAAGGACTGGGCAATCGAAAAAGGTGCCACCCACTTTACCCATTGGTTTCAGCCGCTCTCCGGTGTCACGGCCGAAAAGCACGATGCCTTTATCTCCCCGCTTGGCGATAAGGTCATCATGGAATTTTCCGGTAAGGAATTGATCAAGGGCGAGAGCGACGCCTCCTCCTTCCCCTCGGGCGGCCTGCGCGCCACCTTTGAGGCCAGAGGCTATACCGCGTGGGATCCCGCATCCTATGCCTTTGTCAAGGACGGCACCTTGTATATTCCCACAGCCTTCTGCTCGTATACGGGCGAGGCGCTGGATACCAAAACACCGCTGCTCCGCTCCATGGACGCGCTTAATACCCAAGCATTGCGCATTCTGCGCCTGTTTGGCGACACGACCACCACGCGCGTGTCCCCCACGGTCGGTGCAGAGCAGGAATACTTCCTTATAAATAAAGAGTATTTCGATCGCCGTAAGGATCTCTCTTACTGCGGCAGAACGCTGTTCGGTGCACCCGCACCCAAGGGACAGGAGATGGAAGATCACTATTTCGGCCCTCTGAAAACCCGCGTTTCCGCTTTTATGGCAGAGCTTGACCGCGAGCTTTGGGCGCTCGGCATCAATGCCAAAACAAAGCACAACGAGGCCGCTCCCTCTCAGCACGAGCTTGCTCCCATCTATACCACCGCGAACGTGGCGGTCGATCAGAATATGCTGACTATGGAGTATATGAAAAAGGTAGCCGAACGCCACGGCATGGTCTGCCTGCTGCATGAAAAGCCCTATCAGGGCGTCAGCGGCTCGGGCAAGCACAATAACTGGGCGCTTGCCACCGATTCCGGCAAAAATCTGACCGATCCCGGCAAAAAACCGGGCGAAAATCTGCAGTTTTTACTGATTTTGGCAGCTGTGATTCAAGCTGTGGACGATTATCAGGGACTTTTGCGCTTATCTATTGCCACCGCGGGCAACGACACAAGATTGGGTGTTGCCGAAGCTCCCCCTGCCATCATTTCCATTTTCGTGGGAGAGGAGCTGGAGCACGTCATTCACTCTATGATCCACGGTGAAACCTACGCAGGAAAGAGCCGCACCACGCTGAATTTGGGCATCCCATCCATTCCCGCCATCCGCAAGGATACGACCGACCGCAACCGCACCTCACCCTTTGCCTTCACCGGTAAAAAATTTGAGTTCCGTATGCCGGGCGCGGCACAAAATATTGCCATGCCCAACATCGTGCTCAACACAGCCGTTGCAAAATCCTTCTCGGAATATGCCGACAGGCTTGAAAACGCTGTGGATTTCCAAACCGAGCTGCACGCGCTTCTGCGCGAGGTATTTACCAAGCACGAGCGCATCCTGTTCAGCGGCAACGGCTACTCCAAGGAGTGGGAAGAAGAGGCAGAGAAGCGCGGACTTCACAATTATAAGCGTTCTGTGGACGTTTATCCGCACATGACCGATGCCGAAAACGTCGAGCTGTTCGAAAAATTCGGTGTCATGAGCCTGTCAGAGCTGCAGTCCAGACAGGATATATTGCTGGAAAATTACGCAAAGATCATCAATATCGAGGCGCAGACCATGATCGTCATGGCGTCAAGGGAATATATCCCCGCCGTTGAGGAATACATGTGCCGCCTTGCCACCACCGCACGGCAAAAGAGAGAAGTGCTTGGCGTTGGATCGATCGGTGTGGAAAAGGATCTTCTGACTAAGCTTTCCACCTACAACGAGCAGGCGTACGCCGCGTTGGAAACGCTCAAGCGTGCCGATGCCGAAGCAGTTGCTCAGCCCGACCATCTTTCCGTCGCGCGCACCTTCTGCGATAAGGTCGTTCCTGCCATGCAGGCGCTTCGCGCGCCCGTAGACGCTATGGAAACGCTGATGCCTTCCTCGCTCTGGCCCGTGCCTACTTACGGTGAAATGACCTACAGGCAGTAAAATACGGTTACATCAGTATATATTGCAATCACTTGCAATAATAATGCACATAATTTTATCTGTAATTTTGTGCTAATCGCCAATCTTTCAATTTTTTGTGCACATTTTTCAAATTTTTATTGCAAATTTTAAGCCTTTGTGGTATGATGTATGTACCTATTCATAGGCTAATAAATATCATGAAAGGAAAGATATCATGAAAAAGTTACTCGTTTTGTTGGCACTTTGCATGGTTGTCTCCGTAGTTCTGGTTGCTTGTGAAAATCCCGAGCAGCCCGGTGAAGAAACTACTGACGTTACCACCAATGTGACCACAGATGCTCCCACTACTGAACCCGGTACTACCGAGCCCGGTACCGAAACCACCGAACCCACAACCGAAACTGATCCCCCCACAACTACCGACACTACCGAGCCTCCCACAACCACGGAGCCCGTAGTTCCGGATCCCGATCCCGTAACCACTCATGTTTCCTTTGACGAATGTGATATGTGGATCGACACCTCCGCTGATCTTGCTAACAGTGCTAACGCTGTAGGCAACTTCTTCGCTCCCGGCGCTTCCGCAGATTGGGACAAGATTGCTAACGTTGAAGATTACAACGTTGCGTACATCAGAGTTTGGGGCTGGGTAGGCTTCTTTGCTGAAAACGTTGGCGAATTCGGTTACCAGATCGACGATCAGGAACCCGTTTACTCCGCTGACTTCGCATGGGCTACCGGCGATGACGTTATTGCTGCTGCTCAGGGCGGTGGCGCTAAGTCCGCTTCCAGATTCCTCATTATGATCCCCGTAAGAGACCTCTCCGGTGAACACACCATCAAGGCTCTCGTTAAGGACGCTGTTGGTACTGTTGAAGAGATTACTTCCTTCACCATGACCAAGGCTGTTGACCCCAACGCTCCTCTGTTCGTTCTGGACGCTGCTTATCTGGCTGACGTAGCTGTTAACGGCTTCGCTCCCAACCAGATCGCTTCCGCTGTTGTTTCCGAGGATGGTTCTTACGTAACCATTACCTCCGGTCAGGGCGGCGACCCCTATTTCTATCCCTTCTCCCCCGGTGATACCGTTGTTGACAAGGGTGCTCAGTACGTTGTCGTAAAGTACCGCACCACTTATTCCGGCACCGGCACTAACGGTGAATTCTTCGTAGGCTCCGGCGCAGGCCCCACCGGTGGCGCTGATGAAGCAAAATTTGAGTACGTTGCTGACGGCAAGTGGCAGACCGTTATCGTTGACCTGTCCACCGTTACCACCGTTAACGAAAACTTCGACCTCAATTACCTGCGTTACGACTTCTACCTTGGCGCACAGGATACCTCCATTGATATCGCTTACATGGCTGCATTCAACTCTGTTGAGGCTGCTCTGGCTTACGACGCACAGCTTGGCTACGAGGATCTGTACACTGTTGACATGAACACCGAGGCTAACGCTGCTATCTTTGATGGCGACGGCTTCCCTGAAGCTGGTCTGCCCGATGCAACCTTCTGCAAGCTCGGTTACAGCAACGTAATCGCTCTGGGCGCTATGGATCTGTCCCAGTTTGTTGAAGTTCGCATTTCTTACTCCTGCGACGGTTCTCAGGCAACTGCTGACCGTTTCGCTGCTGCTTCTTCTCTGGCTATCGGTCTGAAGAACCAGGCTACTTCCTACGGCCAGGCTGGCGACGATAACTTCGACGGCAACCTCGCTTGCACCGATATGGTATTCTCCGATGGCGGCTGGACCGGCATCAGAACCGCAGTTGTTGATCTCTCCGAGGTATTCTACAACGGCGACGTTTGGGCAGCTATCCACAATCCCGAAGGCACTGAAGTGCTCATCCACTCCATCGTATTCGTATATGGTGAAAAGGTTAAGCCCATGGAAACCGTTTACTATGATGGCACCAACGGCACTATGGACATTCCCGTAGAAGGCGTTAAGTACTTCGTACGCGGTGCTGCAGGTCAGACCATGACCATTGAAGGCGCTTACAACTTTGTTGTTACCGCTGACAACCTCATGGGTCAGTCCGTAGTTCTGCAGCCCGACGTGCTTGGCATTATCAAAGTTGACGTTCCCGCTGACTGGATGTCCTTCGAACTGACTATTGAGAACGTTTGCGGTGAGCCCGCATACTTCGCAATGTCCTTCGGAACTTCCGCTCCTGCAGAAAACACTCCTCTGGCTCTGGGCGAAAACGCAGTTGTAGTTACCGTTGAGAACTACTACTGCCCCGGTGTTGACATGACCTTTACTGCAACTGAGGCAGGCACCTACACCTTTGGTGGTGACGATGCTTTCCTGTGGTGCATTGAGAAGGAAGAAGGTTTCTCCACTCCTTGGACTGTTGAGATGGCAGAGGGCGAAACCCTGACCATCAATGTTGGCGTTGCTAACGTTATGGCAGTAGAGGGCGGTAACGGTGAAGTTACCATCAACCTCAATATTACCAAGGCTTAATTTGTACGGTTATTTGACCATATATAAAACTTAAAATTGACAACCGCCTTCGGGCGGTTGTCTTTTTTCTTCATTTATATACTTTTTGTTTATTTTGTTAACATTAGATTGTTTTTATATTTTCGTACATTCGTATACGGTAAGAGGGAATTTTCCTATATTTGTGTATCATTTTCAATAGGTTGGTTTTCTTTATAAAATAAGGCTTTTTTCATGGTGAATATGGCTAATTTTTGTGCTGTTTGATTGTGAAATTCGCCTATTTTGCGTTTTTCTATGTACAATTTCACGAAAATTTGTTGCAAATTTGTTTTCTTTGTGCTAAAATATGGTATACCTATCCTTAAGTTAGGTAAAATAAAATTCATGAAAGGAAAGATATCATGAAAAAGTTACTCGTTTTGTTGGCACTTTGCATGGTTTTCACTGTAGTTCTGGTTGCTTGTGAAGATCCCG
>JAFTLD010000081.1 GCA_017452945.1 Clostridia bacterium
GCCTCCCAAACTCGCGTAGCGAAATTTCGCCTTTGGCGAAATACTCACTCGTCGTAAGACGAATATCACTGCCAAAGGCAATATCACTCGCCGAAGGCGAATAGAACTGGGGAGATACTCCGCTTGGAGTATCTCCCCATGTGCGACAGTCCCTTAGGTGAGATTTATTCCTTTTTCTTGGCGATCGCTGCAGCAGCAATTGCCATGATCAGCATAATCACAGCACCTGCGCCTGCTGCCGATTTGCAGCCTTGCTCGGTCTGCGCGTCGGTTTCGGGAGCATCGGTGGAATCAGCGGGATCTATCACAGCGTCCGTGCTTGCGTCGGGGGCGGTGGTTTCTGTGGGTTCGGTCGAGTTGTCCGGTGCGGTGGTCTCTACAGGTTCGGTCTGTGTCGTTCCTGCTGCATTTGCGGCGGTCGAGATGTAGCTGTACTTGAAGCGTCCCGAGGGAGCTACGTCACCCGAAATGTAGAAGTCCATAATATCACCGGAGAAGGTGGTGTAGACGTAGCCGGTTTCGCCCGCTGCGCCCTGATCAGCCTCGTCGTGCACGTTGTCGGTCCACGTGAAGTTGATGGTGAAGTCGTAACCGGACAAGTCAAGCATGCTCTTGGGTACCTTGACCTGCATGTACTTACCGTCCACGGTGTAGTCCACTTCACCCACGGTCTCGGTTTCATAGCCGTTACCGGTGAATTTTTCAAGCGTTGCTTTAGTGGCCGAGGGGGAGGTCTTGTTCAGTACGTAATCAAAGGTTTCCCAGCCCTGATTTCCTTGATCTGTGTCAAGATACAGCACCATCCACAGCGGATCGGTATAGGGGGTGATATCCTCGTTGCACTCCACGTAGAAGTATACAAATTCCTCGTCCCTTGCCACGCGCGCACCGATGATGTCGTTTCTGCCCGAGTATTCGTGATAGGTAAGGTCGCCCCAGCCGTCGCCCTCGCGGTCATCGGTGTTGCCGATGTATGCTGCGTAGTAGGGCTCTACCGCATTCCACTGTGCGGCATCCTTGGTAATGTCAATGCTTGCCGAAGCGCTTGGTGCGGGAATGGGACGGGCGCCCTTGTACTGACGGATAAAGTTGACCATCTGATAATAGTAGTGATCCTTGAGGTCACCCTTGGTAGGCTCAATATCGCGTGAGAATTCATCGTTGAACTGGTCGCAGAAGGCGTTGGGAACGGCGGAGTCATAGCCCTCGGGCCAGTTGTTGATACGGGCCATGGCCCACTCGTTCCAGCCTGTGATGAAAATCACCTTGGGATCCTTTTCCAGGGCATAATTGAACTGCTCGGCAAAGTTGTAGCCCCATTTGGAGGCCTCCTTGCCTTCAATCTCGTAACGGTTTTCGTAATCGTGCGTATAAGAGCGTCCCATAACGTAGTTGCCGCTCATAGCCGAAAGCAATCCGAGCTTGTAATTGTGGTTCATGGCAATGCCTACCGTCATCTGCTCTACGATGTCCTTCTTTCTGTCCTTGGTGCTTGCATAATAAACGGCCTGCGGATAAGTGGAGAGCCAGCCCCATTCTTTCAGCTGGGTCTTGCCGACCTTGTATGCAGATTGACCTCCTCTCCAAGTGAAGAACTCGGAGATCTCTTTGCCTGCGTTGTCACCTGTGTCGATCGCGCTTTCGCGTCCCATGAGCATAGGATTGCCTTCCCAATAGAACCAAAGCTTCTGATAGGTGCCGCTGCGGTAAAAGTCCATGTAAAGGTCTCTTACCTGCGTGTTGGTATCAGCACCGCCCGCAAAGGGAAGCATGAAGGACACCTTGGGCGTCAGCACACCGTCGTCCATGGCGTCTGACCACGTATTGAACAGCGCGGTATACCCGGCTTTGTGCGTAATGGTTCCGTTGGTGTTGTCGGTCAGCACGGCGTCAATGCCCGCGTTGGCCAAAAGCTCGCCCTGTCGGCGGATGACCCAGGGGTCGGTGCTTTCATAATATCCGTAGATCGATTCGTTCCACGAGCCCTGAAAATTGGCGGGCTGCCATGCAGGGTGATCGGGATCGCGTGCCGATTCGGGGTATTGCTCGACTGTGTCGTTGATGTTGATCACACGCGCACGGTTGATGTGCCAGGTCCAGTAAAAGATCGCAACGGTTTTGTCTTCTCTGGGATCTCCTACCTCCGCGTTTGTCAGCGAGGTGCGTCCGAGACCGTCCGTAAATACCCAGGTGTCGGGCATAACTTCATGGGTCTTGATAAGGCTGTCCTCGGGAATGACGTATTCATCGGGAGAGGTGTGGTTGCCGTCCACCGGGGTTTCAAAGGGTTCGCACTGTCCAAAGGGCTCGGCAGGCACCTCGGAAAAGGTGATCTTGAGCTCGGGCTCAGCGTTTTTCTCCTGACCGTCCAGATATAAGAACCCCTTGTTGCCGGTTGTGTCGCTGTTGGTCCATACACCGACCGAACCGCGCGGCTCAAGTACGGCAAACAGGTATTCGCCTGCCGGCTGCGGGGAAAAATCCAATCGGTTGGTCGCGTTGTCCTTCATGGGGTCAATGCGCACCGAAGCAATGGGCTCGGCCTTAAGGGAAGTCGCGGGATCTCCCGTCCATTTGAAAAGAGCCAGCGTGCAGGCAGAGTTTGTCTCTGTCCAGGTGGGCATTGCCATGGAAAAGCCGGTGAATTCGGCATTGACGATGGCGCGGTAAGCAAACATGCCCTCCACGCGTACAGCTCCGCGCGAGCCGGTTCCGTTCTGCACCGAAACGTCGGCTGCCTGCGCGGGCAAGGCCATCAGTGGGATAAAGGTAGCCAGCATCAGGATAGCCAGCAAAAAGGGGAGGAGTCTTGCAAGTAGAGTGTGTTTCATGTGTACAATAGCTCCTTTCACGATTTATAGTACACATTATACCATATAATCCGTTTCTTTGCAACAGCTTTGCTACACTTTGTTCGCGAGATCTTTGGCGTTGCAGCAAAGAGACAATGTTTTCAAAAATGTGTCATGGACATGATGCACAAAAATAGTTGACAAGCCATAGAACATATGGTACAATATTCTTGGCCATAGGCCGCGTGGAACCAAAAAAATCTCAAAAAGGAGTGATATTATGAAGAAGGTTCCCACGACCGTTGACCGCAAAGCATGGAAAAAGTGGCTGATATGCCCAACACTGGCGCTTTTGCTTGTGCTTTCCTCGCTGCCTGTTTATGCAGATGAGCAGAAAACCGAGGTGACCGAAACGCCCACGGTCACGCAAGAAACGGGCTCGGAGTCTGCAGCAGAAAGCGCGGCTTCGAGCGAACAGGACGAGCTTATCACGGATGAACTTGAACCAATACCACCGATTGACTCCCAAGAGAATGATATGGTGGCGACATCCGATTGGACACAGGAAGAGCCTCATGAAGGACAGGTACTTCATGGTGGCTATGTTGGGTTCAAAAACAAAGCGTCGGGAAAATATCTGACTATCCCGAACGGTGCGACAACTGCAGACACGAACGTTTGTCAGCAAAGTGAAAGCGCGGTTGCCAATTCGCAGGAGTTTTATTTGACTTTTTCGTATAATACAACAAGGAACGTTTCGTTTTTTTATATATCACCCCTGACCTCCACGGGAGCGAATTCCGGGCAACATATAAAGTGGGAGGCTTTAGATACTAATGCAAATGTAAACATTGATACTTATTTGCCTACCCAAACAAACGATAGATGGCAAATCGAGCATGTAGAGGGGAATTATTACCGCATATACGCCGGACAGAATCCGGACGCTACCGGAGATGTCAAATATGCTTTAACTGCATATGGAAATAGTGATGGTACTTCCGGTGGAACAAGTCCAACATCACCGGGAAATGTTTATCTTTCTGTATATACAGGGGCTGATAATCAGCTTTGGCAAATTTGCGCAAATGGCATCGCCATGTTTTTGGAGAATTCGGTGGACATATCGTCCGAAGCACCAGTTTTGGATATACAGAAAGGGAGTCTTGCATATTCATATTACGTACCCAAAAGGTTTAACGATTCCATTACTTGGCGTGCAAGTAATACAGTCAGAGGCATAGTCAATGCCCATGGAGGTTGTTATGGGGTGTATGCCGGAGCAGTTGATCTGATCGCAAATGTGACGCATGCTGACGGTAGTGTCGATGAGTATACGTGTAATTGTTATGTTTATCTACCATCGGGGGCATATTCTGTTTCCTCAAGTAATGCCTTATATTTGGATACGCAGGATAATTATGCAAATGCCGGAAGTTATATGGTATTTAAAGAATCCGAAGATTTCTGTGAAGAAAACCGTACACAGCTATTTAGATTCGCATACGTGGGTGGTGGGCAGTACTTAATTTCTTCAATGGTGTATCATGACAACCATTTATCGATAGAATCGAATAGTGGTAACGTGTTGATTGGAGCAACGAGCGGATCATCTCAAGGTTTGAAGTGGGTATTGGATGAGAATTATTCCGGTTGTATCATAAAAATATCCGAAGGAGCTAACTGGTGCTGGACTATGGATTCCTCAAGTGGAGATACGCCGACTTTGAAATATGCAAGTTATGCAAATGCAAGCAATCAAAGATGGAATATAAACCGAGAGTTCGAAAGTATGATTGGTGTAGAATATATAGATCCGCTTGACTGTGTTGTTTTGCATAATTATCGTGCTTTAGAGGTGATTACATATTCGACCACATTAGATGATATAAACGTAACTTGGTCGAGCTTGGATCTGAATACGTTTTTTCAAGACGATACAGCGAGTTTGGTGCAAGGACGCGGTGTTGGCGAAGCACGCGTCAGGGCAACCGTATCCAATTCGTCAATGCAGACGCAAAAAGATTTTTCAATTTGGGTTATACCTGCGTTTGACGGATATTACAGTGTAAAGAATTGTGGTTCAGGAGAAAGCATATATACAGATTCATATCTTGAAGGAGCACAGCAGGAAGCCAATTCTTCCTGTCAAACGTTACAAACCGGCTGGTATTTAGAGTATGCATTTGAGGGATACTATCGAATAAAGTCAGCCTATAACGGGCTATATCTTAATGCAACCTCATATAGTGTAAGTCAGACGTCACAATCATTGCTATCAACATATTGGAGATTTGTGGAAGCTGAAGGTAGTAGTTCAGATGATCCACACTATAATATGGTCAATTTATCGGAACAGTTAGAGGGGAAGGTATTGGCAGTATCATTTGACTCAAATACTTCCGTAATCATGGACGATGAAACAAATATAAACTACTACTTAGACGAATGGAATCTGATTCCATGGGGACGAGATGCGTATATGTTAGGCATTTTAGACAGAACGGTCGGTCATGATCATGACAGCGTGTTCTATGAAATACAGGATGAGTTGAATATGCTCGGTTATACGTATCAAACAATAAGAAGCGCTGACTATATGTTTTTGGAAGATGTTGAAGCAGTGCTTTCATCTGTTAAGTTTTTTGCATTCAGAGGTCACGGATTATCAATGTCTGATAAGACGGGAATAAGCATTGGATCAAATTCCGTTTACTCCACAAGCATTTATGATTTTGGGAATGAAGAACCTATACTTGATATGAGTGAATGTGATATTGCATTGTTCATTGGCTGTGAAACAGGCAACCATGACACACAAAGCTTACCGGATGCCGCTGTAAAAGCAGGTGCTGATTGCGCAATAGGATTTACAACAACGATTGGGTGTGGCAATGCGAACACTTGGCTTGAAGAATTTATCTCATATTACGTGGCGGCAAATGGGGATGTTGATGCTGCACTTGTTGGCATGAGTGATGCAGGTGTTGCTTTATCTAACGTAGTGAAAAAAGTTGGTTAAGGAGGTTTCTATGAAACGATTAAGTATAGTATTTATAATTGCGATAATACTTTTAGGCATATTCACGGCATGCAATACGTCTGAAGTACCAAAAGAACAGGCTACCGAGGCAAATAAAGACACGACGATATCCAATCAGAGTGGCATACAAGAAACAGCAACATCCGTTGGTGATATTACTGAGGTTGATGTAAGTGATCAACCCGAAGATGATGTGCAAATTGAAACGCCTTATACAGTTCTGGTAATCGGTCCATATGATGGCTCCGGAGTAATTGAAGGAACAGACTATGTAATCAAAGAGAACGGTACCTATACTGACAGTACCGTGGCTCCAAATTATTCCATGTCTACAGATGAAGGAAAGAGTTTGGAGTTTGCTTATCAAAAGACCACTTCGGAATCATTTAGTGGATCAGTCATACATACGTATAAAGCGGAAAATGGTGTCGAAATCAAGCTGAATGAAACCCTTGATCAAATAGTGTTTTACAATGAAAAGGCTGTTTATAAATCAAATGAAAACAAGCCACAAATGTCGGAACAGGAGTGCTTGCAAATTGCGCAGGACTATTTGATGAGTTTAACAGAACATGCAGATCAGTATGAATATACTCATTTGTTGTATGATTATGATGGTGACAAACAAGGTGGCCCTTGTTATGGCTTTCAGTTTACACGGCTTTTAGGAAATTATACAACATATGATGTTTTAATTGTGTCTGTATCCAAAACGGGAGATGTTACGGTTTACAACCGATGTAACTTTGGCTGCGCAGACGGCATTATTTTGCCAAGCGAGCAGGAGTATGCCCAAATGCAAGCCTCTGCCATCAAAGCTATGGAAAAAATGTACGAAGGTAGAAAATACACCTATGAGCTTCGTGACGTTTATATCAGTTATGATGCACAAGGTAAGCTTGCCGTGGAATTTTTGATCGACATGGACGTATGGCCGCAAAACGCTGGCGAGGACGCTACACCATGGGCTGAGCTTTGCCATTTGTTGATTTATCCCGAAGACCTTGCTGCATAGAAAGCGCAAGACAATAGCCAAAAAGCATATTTTTATCGCCAGGACAATATTTTCTTTATCCCCCGCGGCAATTTACCGCGGGGGATTTTTACGAAAAACACGGCAAAGGTAAAAAATTTTCAAAAAGCTATTGACAAAATCAAGATCCTGTGGTAAAATAGCACGGTAAATGAAGTGAAGCCCCTCGGTTTCCACCCTGCCGCCGCAGAGCGCGCATGGGTTGATATTCTCTTTTCTTGTATCGGCAGCAGTCGGTGCAGTGGGCGTACGGGGGCAGAATGCTTCTGTACGATTTTTATTTTTCGGAGGTGCAGTCCTATCGCTACCAATCAAAAAGACACGCTTATCAATGAAGAGATCAACTGTGCGCAGATCCGTGTGATCGGCACTGACGGCGCTATGCTCGGTATCATGAGCTCTGATCAGGCACTTCAGATGGCTTACGACAAGTCGCTGGATCTTGTGATGATGTCTCCCGACGCCAATCCCCCCGTGTGCAAGATCATGGACTACGGCAAATACCGCTTTGAAAAGGATAAGCGCGAGAAGGAAGCAAAAAAGAAGCAGCAGGTCATTGAGATCAAGGAGATCCAGCTTTCCTGCCGTATCGACACCCACGACTATGAAACCAAGATGAAGCGCGGCCGTAAGTTCTTGGAGCAGGGCAATAAGGTCAAGGTCGTTCTTGTGTTCCACGGCCGTGAAATGAGCCACCAGCAGCTCGGCAAGGATATGATTGAGAGATTTATCACAGACGTTGCCGATCTGGGTACAACGGACAAAAAGCCCGTGCTGAACGGCAAGCTGCTCAGCGTGGTCGTCTCGCCCATCAAGAAAAAATAAATTCGTTCATTTTATTCACCCGAAGGTGCGCCCTTTCCATTGCGCCCCGAGGGGAAAATGATAGTGCCTTTTGGCACGCCAATCAAAAATTGAAAAGGAGAAAAGTAAAATGGGAAAGGTTAAGACACATAAGGCTTCGGCTAAGAGATTTTCCGTTACCGGAACCGGCAAGGTTAAGATGAACCACAGCCACCACCGCCACAAGCTCGGCATTAAGGATCAGAAGAGAAAGAGACATCTGCGCACCGGTGCAACCATCGCAAGCGCAAAGGTCGCTGCAAACATCAGAGAACTGATTCAGAAGTAATCGGAAGAAATTAGCAGAAGGAGGATAAGAAAATGGCAAGAGTTAAGGGCGCAATGATGGCGCGCAAGAGAAGAAATAAAATTCTGAAGGCTGCAAAGGGCTACTGGGGTGCTAAGTCCAAGCACTTCAAGATGGCTAAGCAAGCCGTAATGAAGTCCGGCAACTATGCGTTTGCCGGCAGAAAGATGAAGAAGAGAGATTTCCGTCGTCTGTGGATCACCAGAATTTCCGCAGCTTGCAAGGCAAACGGTATGAACTACTCCACCTTCATGAACGGTCTGAAGAAGGCTAACGTAACCCTGAACAGAAAGATGCTGTCCGAGATCGCTATCAGCGATCCTGCTGCATTCACCGCTCTGTGCGAGCAGGCTAAGGCTGCTCTGTAATTGAATATTGGGGATGCCCGCGCGTGACGCAGGCATCCCCAGTTGCATTTTATTGGTATGGCAAAATCCTTGAAAACGGAGGACATTTCCATGGAACAAGCCCCCATGATCATTACCTCAAGACAAAACCAATACGTCACTCTTGCATGCAAGCTGCAGGACAGAAAGCACCGCGAGAGTGAAAAATTGTTCCGTTTTGACGGGGTCAAGTTATATTGTGAGGCTATGCTGCGCGGTGTTGAGCCGGAATTTATTCTGCTGGACGCCTCGCTTTGCGAGCAGATCGATGCCAAGGCGAAAAGCCTTTACGGGCTGGGCCTTGACGCGGCAAGCTGTCGGATCCTGCATCTTTCACACGAGCTTTTTGGGAAAATTTCGGATGAAAATGCGCCCGAGGGCATCATATGTGTTGCAAAATATATTGACAAATTTCATAAAATCGCTACAATAAATGGTAGCACCTCCGATTTGCAGGCGCTGGCGGCACCGCAGAGCGGGAAGATATTGCTGTGCGAATCCCTGCGCGACCCGGGCAACGTGGGTACGGTCATCCGAACCGCCTTTGCCTTTGGCATCGACTGGCTGATTCTGAGCGGTGACTGTGCCGACTTGTACAACCCCAAAACGCTGCGCGGTGCAATGGGTACGCTGTTCTCGCAAAAGATCCTGCGCGTGGACGATCTGCCCGCAGCCGTTACGCTTTTGCAAAGCGGTGGCAGGCGCGTGTATGCAGCCGCGCTTGACGAGCACGCAAAGCAGCTGGGCAGCTTTGGCTTTGAGCCCGGAGATTGCGCCGTGATCGGCAACGAGGGACACGGACTGTCCGCACGTATGCTGCAGGCTTGCTGTGAGAAGGTGTATATCCCCATGGCAGGCAATGCGGAATCTCTCAATGCATCGGTGGCGGCAGCCGTGCTGATGTGGGAAATGTGCCGCGAAAATTGATCAAAAATACCCTGATGTTTGAAAGGAGCCTTTTTGCATGAACAGAGATGAAAAATTGTTTTCGGTCTGGCTGTCACTTTGCGTCGGCATTGCCAATACTGAATTTGTTTCACTGCTTGAGCAGTTTGGCTCCGCATACGCCCTGTTCCGTGCAGAGGAGGCTGAGATCGAGGCTCTGGATATCAGTGACAGCCTGAAGGGAAAGCTTTGTAACAAATCGCTGGACGAGGCTTACGGTATTCTTGATTTCTGCCAAAAGCACGGCGTTGGAATACTGTGCTATACTGATTGTGCATACCCCTCCGTGCTGCGTGCCATCAAGGCACCGCCCTGCGTGCTATACTATAAGGGGAAGCTGCCCGATTTTGAGCGGCAGCTGTTTATCAGTATGGTGGGTACTCGCAGCATGAGTGAATACGGCAAGGAGATGGCGTATAGAATAGCCTATGAGCTGGCAAGCACCGGTGTTGTGGTGGTCAGCGGTATGGCGCTTGGCGTGGATGCAGCGTGCGCTGTGGGCGCGCTTTCGGCCAATGGCTGTACGGTGGCCGTTCTGGGCTGCGGTATCGACGTGCCGTATCCCCGTCAGCATGAAAGACTGATGCATGCCATCGAGCAAAAAGGACTGGTTATCACCGAGTTTCCACCCTCCACACCGCCAAGGGGATATCATTTCCCGCTGCGCAACCGCATTATCAGCGGTCTTGGTGCAGGTACGCTGGTAGTAGAGGCTGATCTTGGCAGCGGTGCCTTGATCACCGCAAGAGAGGCGATTGTGCAGGGAAAGGATATTTATGCCGTGCCGGGTAACGTGACCGATCCCAACACCTCCGGAACAAACGCACTGATCCGTGACGGCGCAGCCGTTGCGCTGGGTGCGCGTGACATTTTACAAAATTATGCGTTTTTGTACCGCGACAGCGTGGATACTGCCAGGCTGATGCGTGCGCAGGAGCGCTCCGATCCCGACCCCGCAGCCTTTGCACGCTACGGAGTTGGTTTGCCCGCAGCATCCGCACCTGCCAAGAGTGCAAGTGAGGTCAGACGCGAGCAGAGCTTGGAAAAGCAAGAGATGCAAAAGAAAAAGAAACCGGAGAAGGCTCCGAAAGCCGAGACTGCCAAGCAGCCCGTACCGCAGGAGCGGCAGGACGATTCGGCCAAGGTGCTGGAGGCATTTTCCCAAAGACAGCGCGACATGTTCGCGCAAATCCCGCTGGATAAGGCGATCTCGGCAGATTGGCTGGTGCGTTGCGGATACCCCACGCACGAGGTCATGACCGCACTGACCATGTTTGAGATCAAGGGCCTTTTGCAGTCGCTGCCCGGCGGACTTTATACGCGCAAGTGATACTGAATTTGAAAACAATCACCGTTTACGGAAAGGATAATAGATAAGAATTTATGGCAAATCTGGTAATTGTGGAGTCACCCTCCAAAGCAACAACCATCAAGGGCTACTTAGGCTCTAATTATAAGGTCATCGCATCCAAGGGACACGTTCGTGACCTGCCCAAGAGTACGCTGGCCGTGGATATTGAAAACGGCTTTGACGCGCATTACATCAACGTGCGCGGCAAGGGAGATCTGATCAAGGAGATCCGTAAGGAAGCAAAGCATGCAACCAAGGTCTTTCTTGCAACCGACCCTGACCGCGAGGGCGAGGCCATTTCCTGGCATCTGGCGGCAGTGCTGGGGATTCCCGTGGAAAAAACCCAGCGTGTGACCTTCAACGAGATCACCAAAACCGCTGTCAAGACAGCCATCAAGCAGCCAAGACAAATTGATATGGATCTGGTCGATTCGCAAAGAGCGCGCCGTATTGTGGACAGAATCGTAGGCTATAAGATCAGCCCCTTACTCTGGAAGAACGTCAAGCCCGGTCTTTCCGCAGGCCGCGTGCAGAGCGTTGCGACCAAGATGATCGTGGAAAGAGAAAACGAGATCCGTGCATTCGTGCCCGAGGAATACTGGACCATTGCCGCACATCTGCACACCGAGGAAGGCATGCACGTGCTTGCACGCTTTTGGGGCGATGAAAGCGGTAAGGTCAAGCTGACCTGCCGCGAACAGGCAGAGGCTGTTGTGACAGCGGTACAGGGAAAGCCTTTTATTGTGGCGGATGTCAAGCGTGCGACCAGACATAAGGCTCCCGCACCGCCCTTTACTACCTCCACCATGCAGCAGGAGGCTTCACGTAAGCTGAGCTTCCAGTCGCAGCGTATCATGCGCGTGGCGCAGGAGCTTTACGAGGGTATCAACGTCGGCTCCGAGAACGGCGGCGTACAGGGTCTGATTACCTATATGCGTACGGACTCCTTGCGTATCTCCGAGGAGGCGCAGGGCGCAGCGCTGGCGTATATCGCAGGCAAGTACGGAGATCAGTACTGCCCCGCAACCCCCAGAACCTATAAGGTCAAGGCAGGCGCACAGGATGCGCACGAAGCCATCCGTCCGACCAAGGTCGATCTTGAGCCTCTCAAGATCCGCAAGTATCTGACGACCGATCAGTACCGTCTTTACAAGCTGATCTGGGAGAGATTCGTTGCAAGCCAGATGCAGTCCGCAGAGCTGGCAACGCTGAGCGTGGACTTCGTTTCCGAGGGCTATATCTTCCGTGCCGGCGGCTATACCGTGACCTTCCCCGGTTATATGGTCATGTACGAGGAATCCACCGATGAAAAGGCGGATGAGAACGACCCCGATCAGATGAGTGATATCCGTCTGCCCGATATGAAGAAGGAGCAGGAATGGCAGAGCGATTCCGTGGATCCCGCCCGCCATTATACCGAGCCGCCCGCACGCTACACCGAGGCTACGCTGATCAAGAACTTAGAGGAAAAGGGCATCGGCAGACCCTCCACCTATACCACCATCATTACCAACATTTCCAAGAATTACGTGTCCCGTGACGGCAAATCGTTGTATCCTACCGCCTACGGTGAGGTCACGACCAAGCTCATGGAGGAGAATTTCCAATCTATTGTGGATTATCGTTTTACCGCACGTATGGAGAACGATCTGGACTCGATCGAAAAGGGCAACGTACCCATGAACAGCGTGCTGGATAAGTTTTGGAGTAATTTCTCCGGCCAGCTGGAGAGCGCGGAGCAGGCGCTGGCATCCACCAGCTACGAGCTGCCCGTGGAAAAGACCGACATCATCTGCGACAAGTGCGGTGCGACCATGATCGTCAAGAACGGCCGCTTTGGTAAGTTTGCCGCATGTCCCAACTATCCCACCTGTAAGAATACCAAGCCTCTGAACGCAGGCAAGTCTGCCGACAAGGCAGAGGGCGAGCAGACCGAGAAAAAGGTCGTGCTGGCTGATTTCAAGTGCGAAAAGTGCGGTGGCGATATGGTATTGCGTACAGGTCGCTACGGCAGCTTCTACGCTTGTGCCAATTACCCCACCTGTGCATTCACCAAGCCCAGAACCAAGGACATCGGTGTTCCTTGCCCCAAGTGCGGCAGCAAGGTGGTTATGAAGTATGGTAAGAATAAAACTGTATTTTACAGCTGTGAAAAGTATCCCACGTGTGATTTCTCTTCCTGGGATATGCCGATAGCAGAGAAGTGTCCCGGTTGCGGCGGTACGCTGTTCCGCAAGAAGGGTAAAGCACTCATCGTTTGCCACGATAAGGCTTGCGGCTATACAAGAGAAGCAACCGAAAAAGAAATGACCGGTGAGGGTGAAGCATAATGGCAGAGTATATCTCGATCCTGGGCGCAGGACTTGCCGGCAGCGAGGCCGCGTGGCAGGCTGCCGAGCGCGGTATCAAGGTGCGCCTTTATGAAATGAAACCGCAAAAATATACCCCTGCACACCATGCTCCCACGTTTGGTGAGCTGGTTTGCTCCAATTCTCTTCGCTCGGATGCAACAAGCAATGCCGTAGGGCTGCTCAAACAGGAGATGCGTGCCATGGGCTCGCTGATCATGCAGGCAGCGGATGCCACGCGCGTACCCGCGGGCTCTGCTTTGGCGGTAGACAGAGTATTGTTCTCCGAGTATGTTACCGATCACATCCGCAATCATCCGTGCATCGAGGTTATCGAAGCCGAATGTGACCGCCTGCCCGACGATGGCATCACGGTCATTGCCACCGGTCCTTTGACAAGTGAACCTATGGCCGATTTTATCCGCGAAGGTCTTGGCTGCAGCGGCTTGCACTTCTTTGACGCGGCAGCACCCATTGTGGATGCCGACAGCATCAATATGGATATCGCGTTTTTCGCCTCCCGTTACGACAAGGGGGACGCGGACTATATCAACTGTCCCATGAATAAGGAGCAGTATGATGCGTTCTATCAAGCTCTGATCTCGGCAGAGGAGGCTGCGCTCAAGGAATTTGACCGTGAGCAGCAAAAGGATCTCAAGGTATTCGAGGGGTGCATGCCGGTTGAGGTTATGGCACGTCGGGGCTACGATACCTTGCGCTACGGTCCCTTGAAGCCCGTTGGCCTGATCGATCCGCGCGTGGGCAAAGAATTCTATGCGGTAGTGCAGCTGCGCAAGGAAAACAAGGAAGGCACGATGTACAATCTCGTGGGCTTCCAGACGCATCTGACCTTCCCCGAGCAAAGACGCGTGTTCCGCCTGATCCCCGGACTTGAAAACGCGGAATTTCTGCGCTACGGTGTCATGCACCGTAACACCTACCTCAGCTCTCCCGGCCTGCTTGGCGCGGATTACGCCATGCTTTCTCGCCCGAACGTGTATTTCGCAGGGCAGATGACAGGCGTGGAGGGATACGTGGAATCGGCTGCTTCGGGACTTGTTGCAGGCATCAATGCCGCAAGACGCGCCAAGGGTATGGAGGCACTCATCCTGCCCCGTACCACCATGATCGGTGCGATGGCACAGTACGTACAAAACGGCGGTGTGGGTCCCTTTGTGCCCATGAACGCCAACTTCGGCATCATTCAGATGCCCGAAAAAAGAGTGAAGGGGGGCAAGGCGGCCAGAAACGCGGTGATTGCCGAAACTGCCGTTGCCACCATTCAAGCTATGCTGCCCGATATCAACGCTTGAACCGATCGGACAGGGAAAGGACCCTTATGAACCATTCTGTAAACAGCTATCCGAAGCCTTGTCAAGGGCTGCAGGACATGCTGGGATACCGTTTTACAAATATTACATATCTTCAAAAGGCACTGACGCATTCCTCTTACTCCAATGAGCAAGGTGACAAGCATCACCACTTGCTTTGCAACGAGCGGCTGGAATTTTTGGGTGACTCGGTGCTGTCGGTGGTGGTCAGCCGCTATCTGTATACCGCATACCCGGACCTTGCAGAGGGTGAGCTGACGAGATTGCGCGCAGAGCTTGTTTGCGAGCGTGCGCTGTCTTCCTTTGCCAACGAGATTGGCCTTGGCGATTACCTTTTGCTGGGCGTTGGTGAGGAGAAAAACCGCGGCAGAGAACGCAGATCGATTTTGGCGGATGCTTTTGAAGCCGTGCTGGCCGCTATTTATCTGGATGCGGGAGATCAGGGCTTTGCAAGCGTCAGCGCACTGCTGTTGCCCTTGATCCAAAAGGAGATCACCAATACCGAGATGCAGGGCAGCCGCGATTATAAAACGCTGCTTCAGCAGTTTGTGCAACAGACCGAGGGAGACTTTTTGGAATACGTGACGGTTGGCGAGAGCGGACCTGATCACCAAAAGACCTTTACGGTGGAGGCAAGGCTGAATTCCAACGTCATAGGACGCGGCACAGGCCCCTCCAAGCGCCGCGCAGAGCAAAACGCCGCGTGCCAGGCTCTGGCACTGTTCGGTGTCCAGTCATGAGCCGACACCTCAATATCCCCATTTTCATTCCGCACTTAGGCTGTCCCCATACCTGCGTGTTTTGCAACCAGCGCTCCATATCGGGGCAGCAGAGCTTTGATCCCGCAACGGTTGAAGGACAGATCCTGCAGGCGCTCTCTACCACGTGCGAGCAGGATACGGCAGAGATCGCGTATTTTGGCGGCTCTTTTACCGGCATTGACCGCGATTTGATGATCTACCTGTTGGACGTAGCTGAACGGTACGTGCAAGCTCCCCTCAAGGGCAAGGCACGCGTCAGGGGCATTCGTATGTCCACGCGTCCCGATTATATTTCCGAGGAGATCATTGAGATCCTGTCACGCTACAGCGTCCGTACGGTCGAGCTTGGTGTGCAGAGCATGGATGATGCGGTGCTTGCCGCATCCGAGCGCGGACACAGCGCAATCTGCGCCCAAAGGGCGTGTCGCATGCTGTTGGACGCGGGCTACGAGGTGGTCGGGCAGATGATGATCGGTCTGCCGGGCAGTAGTTTGCAAAGCGAAGTGCATACAGCCGAGCAGCTGTGCGAGCTTGGCGTGCATGCAGCACGTATTTATCCCACGGTTGTGTTTGCCGATACGGTGCTGTGCGATATGATGCAGCGCGGCTGCTATGTACCGCTGACGACCGAGGATGCCGTGCACCGCAGCGCACAGGTGTTGCGCGTGCTTGAACAGCATGGCGTGCAGGCCATACGCATTGGTCTTTGCGCCTCGGATAATCTCTCTGATCCCTTATGCGCCGTAGCGGGAGCAACACATCCCGCGCTGGGAGAGCTGGTCAGATCAGAGCTTTATTATCAGAAGTTAAGAGAATTGCTGCCGGGTGCACCTGCACCCGTGCAGACCTTATATATTCCCGCCCGTGAGCTTTCGATGGCCATCGGACAGCACAGGCGAAATCTTTTGCGACTCCAAGAGGAATTCGGCTTTCAGCTTCGCATGATTGCGGCCGATTGCAAGGAACCTCAACTTTACGAAAAGGAGACGGAACATTGTACTTAAAATCGATTGAATTGCAAGGCTTCAAATCCTTCCCGGACAGAACCAAGCTGGTATTTGATAACGGCACGGTCAACGAGCAGGCGGGCGTAACCGTCATTGTCGGCCCGAACGGAAGCGGCAAGTCCAACATTGCAGATGCCATGCGTTGGGTTTTGGGCGAGATCTCGTCCAAATCGCTGCGCGGTACCAAGATGGAGGACGTTATTTTCGGCGGTGCAGACAGCCGCCGCCCCATGGGTTATGCAGAGGTATCTGTTACCTTTGATAACACGGGGGATTTTGCCAAGCTGGATTGCCCTTATGACGAGGTAACGGTTACAAGACGTTATTTCCGTCAGGGTGAGAGTGAATATTTTATCAACCGCCGTGCGGTCAGATTGCGCGACATCTATGAGCTGTTTATGAATACCGGTATTGGCCGTGACGGCTATTCGATCATCGGTCAGGGACGAATTGCAGAGATGGTATCGCGTAAGAGCGATGAGCGACGCAGTACCTTTGAGGACGCCTCGGGTATTGCCAAGTACCGCCACAAGAAAAACGAGGCGGAGAGAAAGCTTGCCAAGGCAGAGGAGAATATGGTGCGTATCATGGACGTATTCTCCGAGGTACAGGCGCAGGTCGGCCCTCTGGAAAAAGAAGCGGGCAAGGCCAAGCGTGCCATTGAACTGATGGACAACAAAAAACGCGCGGACGTCAGCCTTTGGCTGTACGATACCGAGCGCTTCAGAAACGAGATCGCTGTTGCCGAGGATGCACTTAAGCATTCGGCCTTTGATCTGCAAACGGCCGAGGACTCCCTGCAGGCTATGGAAATGCAGAATAACCGCCTGTTTGAGGCTTCCCAGTCCAATAAGATGGCATCCGAGCAGCTGCTGACACAGATTCGTGAGCAAACGCAGGAAAATCACACGCTGGACAGTGAATTCCGCGTGACCGAGAGCAACATTCTGCACACTAAGGAGTTGATCGAGGCGGCAAGCTCTTCCATGGCACTCTCGCAAAAGAACATGGAGCAGGAGCAGACTGCTTGCGGTGAGCATTCCGCGCGCATCCTTGTTCTCGCACAACAGAGTGCACAGCTGGAAAAGGAGCAGGCAGACATTGCCGAAGAGATCCGTACCACGCGTGCCAAGGTGGCCGTGCTGGAGGCCGATATTGCAACTGCCCTGGCCGATATCCGCGAGGCAGAGGCAGAGGCGACCGATATCCGCGTGCGCATTTCCGTCCTGGAGAGCGCCAAGAATACCGGCAGCGACCGTAACAGTGATATTCTTGCCGATATGGAAACCTATGAGCGTGCATCCGAGGCCTTGCAGAAGCAAAGCAACGATAAACAGAAAACTGTTGCGGACTATCAAAAGGCGATCGACGAGGCAACAGCTGAGATCGAGGGCTATAACAAGCAGCTGACCGAGCTGAACGCGGCCTATGGAGATTTGATCGCGCAGCTCAACGACGTCAGACTGCGCCGTGACTCCGCACAGCAAAGGATTCAGACCTTCAAGCACATGGAAGAAAGCTTTGAGGGCTATGCCAACAGCGTGCGCTTTGTCATGAGCCGTTATGCCGAGGGCAAGATCACCGCCCCCGGCGGTGCTCCCGTAGGCAAGATCTACGGCCCGCTTTCCAAGGTAGTGTCGGTAGATGAAAAATACGTCACGGCTATTGAAACTGCGTTGGGCGCCAATTTGCAGCATATTGTGGTAGATGATGAAGAAACTGCAAAAGCTGCCATGTACGCGCTCAAAAAGGGCGAGGCGGGCAGAGCAACCTTCTTCCCCCTGACCTCCATGCGTCCTTCCACGCCCACGCCCGAAATGCGTGATGCTTCGGGTTACCGCGGCTATATTGCCGTGGCGGATACGCTGCTGGATTGCGACGATAAATTCCGTAACGTAGTTTCCTCGCTGATCGGCAGAACCGTGATCTTTGATAATATCGACAATGCTACCGCTATGGCCAAGGCATTGCGCTACCGCGTGCGCGTGGTGACGTTGGATGGCCAGCAGATCAACATGGGCGGTTCGTTTACGGGCGGCTCGGTGCGCCAGGGCGCAAGCGTGCTTGGCAGAGCGGCCGAGATCAAGCGTCTGGAAGAAATGCGTGCCGCATATAATGCGGATATGGAAAAACTGCAAAAGGCTGCCGACCAAAAAAAGCAGCAGATTCAGGATGCTACCGACGACAAGGCCTCAAGCGAGGATCGCAGAGAACTGCTTGGCGTGCTGATGAGCACCGAGAGCGCACAGCTTGAGCAGATCAACGCAAAAATGGACGCCAACAATACGCTGCTTGAAAAGCTGCGTCAGGATTACGAGCAGATCATCGCCATGAGCGAGCGATATGAAGAGGATCTTGCCGTGCTGCAGGCGGACGAGCGCAGTGCCGTTTTGGTGGTGAATGAGATTACCGCGCTACGTCAGAAAAAGGACGAGCAGAGATTGGATCTGGAGGATCACGTAGCGGATCTGAACGACCGCATGACAAGCGTGATCATCAAGATCAGCGAAACTGCCAAGGATACCGAAACCGAACATACGCTGCTGAGCGTTTGCCGTACCCGTGTGGATCTGTATGCCGATGAAATTCGTGCTTCCCGTGAACGTATTGTTTCGTTGGAGGACATGATCGAAGGATATACGGTATTCCAGGCGGATAACCGACAGAAATTTGCTGCGGGACAGGAAAAATTGCAGGAGCTCAATTCCAAGCGTGCCGAAATTGAAAGCGACAATATGGATTTTGAGAAAAAACTCAATGAAATGAATGCCCGCATGCGCGAGAAGATGAATCAAAAGGAGATCATCTTCCGTGAATATACCAAGTGTGAAAATAAGCTTGCAAACCTGCGTGATGAGCTGGATAAGCTCTCAAGCAAGCTTTGGGATGATTATGAGATGACAAGAGCCGACGCGATTGCACTCGGCTATCCTGCCGTCACCCCCGAAAACCGTCGTGAAATGGTCGCATTACAGACCGAATGCCGCAATAAGCTGCGTGCCATCGGTCACGTGGACCTGGGTGCGGTGGAAAAATATCAGGACGTCAAGAAGAGATACGACGAGATGAACGAGCAGATCACCGATCTGGAAAAATCCCGTGCAGAAACGCTCAAGATCATTGCTGAGCTGGAGGCCGAGATGAAGGCGGTCTTTGTAGAATCCTTCAATCAAATCAATGAAAACTTCGGCAAGGTTTTTGCTGAGTTGTTCGGAGGCGGCTCCGCTGAGTTGTCTCTGTCCGATCCTGAAAACATTCTGGAATCGGGTATTGAGATCAAGGCGGCACCTCCCGGAAAGATCATCAAGAATCTGATGCAGCTGTCGGGCGGTGAGCAGGCATTTATCGGTGTTGCGTTGTTCTTCGCTATCCTGAAGGTCAACCCCACTCCGTTCTGTATTCTGGACGAGATTGAGGCAGCCTTGGACGAGGTCAACGTAGAAAGACTTGCGCAGTACATCAAGAAGTACACCGACGGCACGCAGTTTATTATGATCACACACCGTCGCGGAACTATGGCTGCGGCAACCAGACTGTACGGCGTCACCATGCCCGAGCACGGCATTTCCAAGGTGCTGACGCTGGACGTCAACGATATCGAGAAACAAAAGGAGAGTAACTGGGATGGCATTTTTGGATAAACTCAAGGCCGGACTCAAAAAGACCAAGGACGCACTGTTTGGCAAGGTTCATAACGTGCTGTCAAGCTTCGTCCGCGTGGACGAGGATCTGCTTGACGAGCTGGAGGAGCTTTTGATCGAGGCAGACGTCGGAGTGGGTGCTACAGAGGAGATCATCGACGAGCTTCGCGTGCGCATCAAGGACGGCAGAATCAAGGAAAAGGATGACGTGATGAAGGCTCTGCAGGAGCTTTTGACCGATATGATCGGGGAGGGCGGTCCGCTCAACCTGTCTACTACCCCCTCTGTAATTCTGGTCATCGGTGTCAACGGTGCGGGTAAGACTACCTCGATCGGTAAGATCTCTAACCGCTTGCGCGCACAGGGCAAGAAGGTTGTGGTTGCGGCAGCGGATACCTTCCGTGCAGCCGCCATTGATCAGCTGCAGGTGTGGTGCGACCGCGCCAAGGTGGAAATGGTTCGTCAGAACGAGGGCAGCGATCCCGCGGCCGTGGTGTTTGACGCCATCAACTACGCCAAGAAAAAGCAGGCTGACGTGCTGATCATTGATACCGCGGGCAGACTGCACAATAAGACTAATCTGATGAACGAGCTTGCCAAGATCAACCGCGTGATCGACCGCGAGCTGCCCGGTGCCGCAAGAGAGAATCTGCTGGTGCTGGATGCTACTACGGGACAGAACGCCATCATCCAGGCCAAGGAGTTTGGCAAGGCTGCCAATATCACGGGTCTGACGCTCAATAAGCTGGACGGCACTGCTAAAGGCGGCATCGTGCTCTCTATCAAGCGCGAGCTTGGCATTCCCGTCAAGTTCATCGGTGTTGGCGAAAAGATCGACGATATGCAGGAATTTGTGGCTGCCGATTTTATCAAGGCACTTTTTGAACAATAATTATGAAAATCGTACTTGCATCACATAATAAAAAGAAAATAAAGGAGCTGCGAGAGATCCTTTCGGGCTCGATTGCGGACGTGGAAATCCTCTCGTTGGATGACGTGGGTTTGACCGAGGAGATCGAGGAGGACGGCACCACCTTTGCCGAAAACGCCTTTATCAAGGCGCACGCAGCTGCTATGAGCGGCTATATCGGTGTGGGTGATGACTCGGGACTCGAGGTGTACGCGCTTGACCGCGCCCCCGGGATCTTCAGCGCACGCTACAGCGGTGAACACGGTGACGACGAGGCGAACAATCGGCTGCTGCTAAAGAACCTTGCCGACAAGCAAGACCGAAGCGGTGCGTTCGTTTGCTGCATTGCTTGCGTATTTCCCGAGGATCTCTCAAAGGGCTACTATTTTGAGGGCAGAACCGAGGGCGAGATCACCCATGATTACAGGGGCGAGGGCGGCTTTGGTTACGATCCGCTCTTCTACTATCCCCCTATGAACAAGACCTATGCCGAAATGACGGCAGAGGAGAAAAACAGCATCAGCCACCGCGGCAATGCAATGCAGCTGCTGGTGGAATTCTTGGTGCAAAGAGAAAACGGAGATAAATAAAAACTATGATTACAAGTAAGCAAAGAGCATATCTTCGCAGCCTTGCTACCGAGCTGCCCACCATCATGCAGATCGGTAAGGGAGGGCTGAGCGACAACATGCTCAAAACCTTTTCGGACGCGCTTGACGCCCGCGAGCTGATCAAGCTGGGCGTTCTTGATAACTGTGACTATACCCCCCGCGATATTGCGGATGCGCTTGGCGAGGCGCTGGGAGCAGAGGTTTGCGGTGTGATCGGCAAAAAGATCATCCTGTACCGCCGCTCCGAGAAAAAGAAAAATCGCATTGAGCTTCCCTAAGATGCTGCGCATAGGCATTTACGGAGGAACCTTCTCGCCCGTACACAATGGGCACGTGGCAGCGGCAAAGGCGTTTATGGAGCAGATGTGGCTGGACGTGCTGTACGTGATTCCCACAGGTGTGACACCGCACAAGCAAATGGACGGTGAGGTCACGGCAGCGCAAAGGCTTGCCATGTGCGAGCTTGCGTTTGCAGACGTCGAAGGCGTGATCGTCAGCGATATGGAGATCAAACGAGAGGGCAAAAGCTTTACGGTTGATACCTTGAGAGCACTTTCGGGCGAGGACAGACGACTGTTTTTGCTGCTGGGAACCGATATGATGCTGACGCTGGATCAGTGGCGCGCCCCCGATCGCATCTTCGAGCTTTGCTATCCCGTCTATATCCGACGCGAGAGCGACAAGGCGTTGGACGAGGAGATCGTGCAAAAGATTGCACAATACAATCAAAAATACGGCAAGGTCGTGCGCAGGATCGTTGCAGAGCCCATCGAGGTCAGTTCGACCGAGGTCAGAGAACGGATCAGATCGGGGAAGAGCATTGACGCCCTCGTTCCCGCACCCGTTGCCGCGTATATCAAGGAAAACGGGTTATACCTATGAAAGAGATCAATCAACAAGCACTGCAGGATTTGCGCGAACGCGTCACGGCGGATATGTCCGAAAAGCGTGCGCGGCATACCTTGGCAGTGGAACAAATGGCGGCAAGACTGGCAGCACTCTATTGCCCCGAAAAGGAACAGATGCTGCGCGCAGCAGCCCTTTTGCATGACGTGACCAAGGAATGGAAAACCGAGCGCCACGTAGCCTTTCTGCAGGAAAACGGCATAGAGGTCACACCGCTTGATCTGGCCGCACCCAAAACGCTGCATGCAAGAACGGCAGCCCTGCTGATCCCCGTGCAATATACCGAATATGCAAGGCCCGAGATCATCTCGGCCGTGCGCTTTCATACCACGGGCAGAGAAGAGATGGCCTTGACCGAGCAGATCGTGTACCTGGCCGACTATATCGACGAGTCGCGAACCTTTGCGGATTGCGTAGCTTTGCGTCACGCATTTTGGGACGCAGAGCCGCAGAATATGTGCGAAAAAGAGAGATTGACGCATCTTTTGCGCGTGCTTGTGCAATCGTTTGACATGACCGTCACAGGCTTGCTTGCGGATGGCGCACCGGTCAGTTCGGACACGTTTTGCGCAAGAAATAGTCTGATATTGCAATTAAAAGTTGAAAACCAAACCGAAAATTGAAAGGAATTTCATAAAATGGAAGAGATCTATACCCCCGAAAACCAAAAGAAGCCCTCGCTGATCGGTGCAACACCCTTGCAGCTGGCAGAAGCAATTGCAGAGATCCTGGACGATCACAGAGGTAAGGATATCAAGATCGTTGAGCTTAAGGACAAGACTGACATCGCGGAATATTTCGTGCTGGCAAACGGCACCTCCTCCACCCACGTCAAGGCACTTGCGGGCGAAGTGGAATTCAAGATGGAGGAAAGAGACATCAAGGCGGAGAGCGTTGAAGGCAGAGGCAACAATTCCTGGATCGTGCTGGATTACAGTCACGTAATCGTGCACGTATTCTCCCGTGAGGCAAGAGAATTCTACGATCTGGACAGACTTTACGGAGATTAATTTTAGCCAAAAGAAAATTTTTCCCGACCTATTTTGTTATAGTAGATAGACCCCTATATATGAAAACGGAGGCCGAATCTATGAAAAAAACAAGAATTTTGTGTAAAACAGGCATGACCGTGGGCGCATTTGCAATCCTTTTGCTGTGCGCTCTTGGCGTCATGCCTGTTTTTTCTATTGCAATTTTGCCGTATGCCGGTGTGGAAAGCTTCGGAATTTATCCTGCGGGCGGTGCTTCATGCTTGCAGGTGGAGCAGCTTTGCGTGACGTATGATCTGCAGGATTTTCCGGAAAAAGAGTTTGAAAGCCGTGAAAGCTTTCTTGCGTATTCCGCAAGCGTGACCTCGGAATACGTGTTTTATAACCCCACAAATCAAAGCGTCATGCAGCAAATGCTGGTGCCTTGCGGTGCGTTGCCCATCGGTGCAGGGCATTTGTACAGCGATCAGGCAGGCCTTGTCAATCCCCAAGCCTATTCGGTCACAGCAGACGGACAAAAGATTGATTATGAACTGCGATATTCCTACGTTTATCATAACCAAAGAGTATGTGACGGTGCATACGGACTTTTATATGACGCATGGGGTAAAACAGGCCCTGCGCTGTCCGATGATTTGCTCGAGCACCAATTTTTATCCCCCGATCTGCCTGTCACGGTATATACGTATACTTATGACGGTGCCAAGCAACAAGGAGCGGAAGAGCTTATGGTATACAGCGAACCCATCCGTCCCGATCCGTCTTCTTGCTGGGTGCTGGCCGAGGGGATTTCATACGCAAGTCGATCTGAGGAAGGGTATTTGATGGCGGCAAGAGTCAGCACGGACGAGGTGTTTCGTATGTACGTGCTGGGTGCTTCCATGGATGCTGTGGAATGGAAGAGTGACGCTGGCATTTCCATGACGCTGACCGACACCTCAAGCATCACCCTGTACGATCTTGCCATGCAGCATTATAATGCGCAAAGCGGTGTGAGCCGGACTGATTGGTACAATGCCGTGCTGACTATGCTGCAGACAGAGACGTTTGAGGGCATTGTGGATCCGCCCGAAACAGACATGACAGAGGAGGGTATTGATCTGACCCAATATTTACAATGTTGGCTGACCTATGAGCTGACGCTGGCTCCGGGGGGGCGCGTTACCAATGCGGTGAGTGCGACGGTGATTCCCGAGATTTCGGCAACGTATACGCCCGAGGTGTATTGTTATGCCTATGATACGCAAAGCTTTTCGTGTTGGGATCGCATGGGGCAGGTGACTGTTACGGTCAATACTTTGTTGGAGATCACAGATGCAACAGCCCCCTCAATCACCTCTCCCGCACTCAAACAGGGCTACACCCTGACCGAGGATGATTATGAATATGCATGCTTTTCCTTTGCGCTCAGCAGCACCAAAACACCGGGCAACGTCATCAATGCATCCGTCATTTGGGGTGCAGTAGCCATTTTTGCTGCGGTGATTGCAGCGCCGGCTTTGATTTTTGGCGTGTTGGTACTGCTTTTCAAAAACAAAAAATGTGAGAAATAAATGGAATTTTCGGAAGTTCAAAAAATGTTTACAATTATTTCCGTCGAATAGCGGAACGAAATCGAACATTTCATGACTGTATAGATAGAACCCCAAAACAAAAAAGGAGGACGCATACATGAAACAATTCGGAAAATTGATAAAGTGCTCGATTGCGGGCGCAATGGTCGCTTTGCTTTGTTTCCTTGCCGTTATGTCCGCGTCCGCTGCGATTGATCCGCCCATGGGGATTAGCGGCAACGAGCCGGGCGGTGTGATGGTGGTGGACGGCCAAACCGAGCTGGCCCTTGAGAGCGCGGAGCTTGAATTTGATATCTCTGATTTGCCCGACGGTGTGATTGATGATGCTGAGCAGCTGCTTTCATACGGTACGCAGGTAAGGGCCACGTATACCGTATATAACCCCACCGACAGGATCGTGACCGAGCAATTGGCCACGCCGCTTGGTTGTTATCCGTATTTTGATCAGACCGAGAACGAAGAGGCCGACGCGTATAAATTCACGGTGGAGATCAACGGCCAAAAGGTCGAAACCGATCAGTGCCATACCTATTATCCCGATCCGAGCTACTATATGCAAGGCTTGGCCGGTGACACCCGATCTCTTGCAAGCGGACTTGCGTATTTGCCGGATCAGGGAGCTGCGCATCCCGTGCTGCAGCCCGACGCACCCGTGTACGTGTACACCTATCTTGCCGCGCTTTCGTCGGATGACGCAGAGGATAAGTCCTTTGAGGTCAGCGGCAGCATCAATGCCGATCCCGATGCGTGTGCCGTGCTTGTGGCCGGCCTTTCGGTCACAGGAATGCAGGGGGACACGGCAACCCTATACAGCCACGTTTACATGAGCGATGAGCTTACGGTCTGCTCTGTCGGAGCGGATGTGGGCGAGATCGATTGGCTGGCAAGTGACTACAAGGGAAATAAGGTTGAGGCAGGTGTGACGCTGACCTCGCGCCAAACCATGACACTTTATGAGTACGTCATGCAAGGATATGACCCTGAATGCGGTGCATCCGAGCAGGATTATTTCCTTGCCGTTGTGGCTTATGCGGACAATAACAGAGCGTTGGGCTCTGCCGTCACCTGCTTTGGGGATGCAGTTGCTCTTGAGCCTTACAATCTCATTCCCTGGCAGCTCTTCGACGTCACGCTTGCCCCGGGAGAGCGTGCAAGCATTACCGTCAGCGCGCCCATCTATCCGTATATACACGATCACTATAATCCGCCCGTTTATACATACGCCTTTGCCATGACGCAGGACGATGCATGGAGCTCTTGCGGCACAACGCGCGTCCGCGTGATCACGGATCTGCTGCTTAGCCACCGTGAAAGAATGCTCCCCGAAATCGATGCGTACACCGAAACCGAGGATGGATACCTTTGGGAAGGGCAGGGGGATTTTCACTATCTTGTCTTTTCAATCTGCCAAAGCGAAAAACCGCGTGACCAATCGCTTATCTTTGCTCTGCTTGCCGGGCTGTTCATCATCGCGCTGCTGTTTGTGATCTTCGTGCTGCCCGTATTGATCGTGATTGCGGTTTTGGTGCTGATCATTTTGCTGATCCTGCGCGCCAAAAAGCGCAAGAAGAAACGAATGGCAGAGCAGAGCATGCCAACCGAACACCCCAAAGAGGAGGAAAACAATGATGCGTAAACAAATAAAAGCGACCGTGACGGCAACGCTGGCAGCCCTTCTGTGCCTGCTTGCCATCCTGCCTGCGTCCGCCATGTCGCCCATAGAGCCCGAGGTTGGTGTGGACGTCTTTGGCGTCTTCCCACAGGGGCGCAAGAGTGAGCTGCGGCTGGACAGCCTGGCCTTGACCTACGATGTTTCCGAGCTGCCCGCTGAGGAATATGCGGATATGGAGTCCCTGCAGGCTTATTCCCCAACGCTGCGTCTGGACTATACCTTTTCCAATCCCACCGATACCGAGCAAGCAGTCAAAATGATGTTTGCTGCAGGGAATGCGCCCTCATATGCACAGGGGCTCTGTACAAGTGCGCAGCTTGCGTCATTCTATAGCCGAAGAGAGCCGAACTCATACGCTCTGCGGCGAGAATTTTTCGCGTCTTTCGCCAAATCTCGTCTTGCAAGATGTGTATCTTGCTTCGACTCGCTTTGACAAAATCCATCAAAAAATTCGGCGCCGGAGGGTGCTGCGCAGTTTTGCGCGAGCAAATATTTCGCAGATGCCAAGAAAAAATGCGAAGCAATATAAGATATTGCGAGGATTTTTTCTGCAGCAGGTGCAGATATTTGCCGCTCAAAACCGTGTGAGTTCGGCTCTCTTCGGCTATACCGTGGAGGTGGGCGGTGAGCGCATTACACCCGAGCTTCGGTACGTATGGACGCCTTATGCGCAAAACTATCAAACAAGCCGCAGCGGCTACGATCCCCGTGATTGGGCAGAGAATCTGCAGGATTCCTATGCGGAGCACGCACTTCTGTCGCCTGATCTGCCCGTCACGGTGTATACCTATCAGGCTTATTCTACGTGGGACGAGAACAAAAACTTTTATTACGACATGACCGCTTCCTTTGATTATGACGCATCCCGCACGTTGATCTTTTCCGATCAATATGTCGACGTCTACGAGGAAAGTGCAACCCCAAAAATGCGTGTGCGAGTCTCACGGGATTCGCTTGTTACGCTGTACGTGTTGGGTGAGGATATCGGCAGCGTGGATTGGACGATGACCGATGACGGCAAACGGGTTGGAGGTTGCGATGTGCGACCGGTAGAACAGAGCACCACCACCTTTGGTGAGCTTGCCATGAGTGAGTACGACCCGAATGCAGGCATTTCCGAGCAAGATTGGTACAATGCCGTCTTTAGTATGTTGGTATGCAGTCAGCTGGAAGGCACCTGCCTGCTTGGTTCTCAAATACAGATGAATTTGGACGTGACCTCCAATCTGCAGAGCTTTCTTACTTACGACGTGACGCTTGGCGCGGGTGAGCGCACGGTGAACACCATCACGCTGCCGGTATATCCCGACGTCATGGATTATTACAGCCCCGAGGCAGCCACCTTCCGCTATCATTTTCACGGCGGCTTCGACTGGAAGTCGGTGGGCGATTATACGGTCAGAATCAATACCAAATACAAGATCGTGACCGACGAGGAAAACAGCGTCTCTCTTGACAGCTACCAAAAGGATCGGAAGGGATACACGCTGCCCGAGCGCTCCACGCCCACGCGCGCCTATGCCGTGACGCTGAGCAAATGGAAGAATCCGATCGAAACCTCGGGCATTGGCATGGTGCTGGTTTTGCTTGCCTTTGTCATCCTGCCCATTCTTCCGTTCGTAATGGCTGCTCTTTTTGTAATCGGGCTTTTGATTGGAACCATCATTCTGATCGTTTCCCTTGTCAAAAAGCGCAAAAAGAAAAAGGCGGAACAGCAGGGGCTTTTGCAAGTATCGGACGAAACGGTGAATGACGCAAGTGACGCGCAGAAAACACAGAGCAATGGCGGCGATCCTGAATGATTCGGAGCAGGTTTTGGGAAAAATTTCAAAAATGTGAAACCAAAATGTAAAAAAGCTGACCTTATAAGTAGAAGCCTCAAAATAATGCAGAGGAGGATACGTTTATGAAGCGGATTTACAAAATCATGATCAAATACGTAACGGCAGGCGCAGCGGCAATTTTGCTTTGCGTTCTTGCCGTTATGCCTGCTTTTTCCATGGGATTTCACGCTGTAGCGGGTGCGCTGTCTTACGGTACCGCACCGCTCAACGCACATAGCATGCTGCAGGTTGAGTCGCTGCAGGTCAGCGTGGATATCCCGACCGCTCCCGATGATCTTTATGGGAACGAGCAAAAGATATGGGAGAATTACACGGTCGTGACCTCAAAATATTCGCTGTACAATGCAAGTGAACAGAGCGTGACCGAGACCATGGCCATCCCGTTCGGTGCAGTGCCGGATTATACTTACGACGAGGATGATACAAGTCCCGTGTTGCCGTATCCGGGAGCGTATCAGATCACTTTCAAAGGGCAAAGCATCACGTCTGCGGTGCGCCATTCGCTTTCCGAAAATTCGCAAAGAAACGATCAGTTCGAGGAGCTTGACGACAGCGCATGGAGCACGGTGTATCCCATGCAGGATATAAAAATGACCGATCGGATCTATTATCCGGAGCAGAAAGTGACTGTTTACACGTACAAAGTCAGCAATCCGGATGCGATAGAGGGCAATGATTTCAAGCTTGTTTCCCAAAGTCTTGAAAGGGTGGATCAAACCGCCACCCGTGTTTACATCACCGGCGGCGGAGAATCCGAGGGAAGATTGCTCGGATATGCCGATGCGGACGGAGAAACCTTTGAGGTCTTTGTGATCGGCAAGGATATCGGAGAGCTGAACTGGCGTGCGGTTACGTGGGGCGACGAAAAATCGATCGACAGTGTGACGGTTTCTTTGCAGGGCATATCAAAGATCACGTTTGGCGAGTTGGCCATGCAATACTACACGCCCGATTGCGGTGCAAGTGAGGTGGATTGGTACAATGCCGTCTACTGTTATTTTTCCTGTAACGCTGTGCGCAACGGCATTGTCGATGCATTTCAGCCCTTCTCACACGACATCACGGACTATCTGCAGGGCTGGCTGATCTACGAGATCACGTTGGAGCCCCATGAGCGTGCCGAGCTGGTGACCCAAACCCCCGCATTTCCCGATATTATCAACTGGTATGAGCCGTACGTGTACGAATACGGCTACGATCTGGTGGGGCTTTCACGTTTTCAATCGGTAGGGACGGTGGAATTTTCGGTAAACACACCCTGCTATACCATGGAGAACAGTAGTTATTATTATGTTCACCAAGTCCCCGCGGGAGAGTATTCGCTCACACTTGACAAGGTCGACAGAAACGCCATTGTATTCTCAATCTGTGAAAAACAGAAGCCCTTAGACGTTCTTAGCGGTACGGTATACGGTATTTTGGGCGCGGTGTTGCTTGGCGGTTTGGTGTTGCTTGTGCTGAGCGGAGTTGCTCTTGTTGCTGTGATCCTTGTGATTTTTGCCGTAAAAAAGAAAATCAAGCGCAAAGACGTGTCGAAAAATAAAGAATCGGTGCAAGCCCAAAAGAAAGAAGGCGAGGGGCGAAATGAAAAAGAGTAATTGGAAGCTGATCTGCATGATGTGCCTTTTACTGTGCGCATGCATGTTTCTGCCCGTTTGTGCTGCGGCAACCGCGGATGAATTGCCGCAAGAGGAAATAACCGCTGAGTCGGAACTCCCACCCGAAGAGGAAAATACCATTGGCGAAGCTTTGTTCATTGTGCTTATGGTGGTAGGGGCATTCATTTTGATCTTGATTCTGATCCCCATTCTGATCGTGCTGGCATCAGGGCTTGTGATCGGTCTGTTACTGTTGGCCTGTGCGGGCGGCATTGCAATTTTGCCTGTACTGGTTGAAGCCGTGCTGTTTGTGTGCGTTCTTTTGTGGGTATTTCCGGTTCTGATGGAGCCGCACGTTTATAAATGGATCGTTGAAGCACTTTTGTGGCTTGTCGCGAAATTGCAAAGGATATGAATATATGAATATGAAAAAGCATGATTTCAAAAGATACCAGGTATTACTGCTTGTCATATTGCTGTGTGCACTGACGGCTCTGCCTGCTTCTGCCAATTCTGCAGAATCCTACTGGGAGGGCGTGAGCGCATCGGGCGTGCTGACCACGGACGGAGAATGCCCCCTTGTGGTCGAGCACGAAACGCTGACCTTTGATATTGCAGCTTTTCCGAGTCCATACGGAGGCACGGAGGGGTATGATGCAAGCGTTACTGCGGAATATACTTTTTATAATCCGAGTGATATGACAGTCACGGCAAATCTGCTGTTTCCGTTTGGGATCGATCCTTATTACACAAGGCACTACGATCCTGAGACGGGGGAATACATAGCCCCCGATCACACCGAAAAATACGGTGCGCAGGTGGGCGGTGCGGCTGTGCAGACCACTGTGCGACACAGCTATTGGGACGGTTCGCTCTACGATTTCGATCCTGCCGAAGAAATGGCAACGTTGAATGATGATTACCGTACCGACACCTTTTTGACCTATGATCTGCCCGTGTTCGTGTACACCTATCGCGTAAGCGGTGTGGACCGTCAGACCTACCGCTCCGCACGTGCGGCAACGTATTTTGACGGTACTTGGGAAAAGACGCACTTCATGATCGAAAATTTGTGTGGCTGGAGCTCAGATGAGAACGGCAATGCCGGTTGGGCTGCCGTGCATACGTCCGATGCCGAGATCACGGTGTACGTGTTTGGCGAGGACGTCGGAGAGCTGCAATGGACGTTTTTTGAGAACGGCTCCCTGGAAACAAAGATTGAGGGTACGATGACTGCGGTTGAGCGTACAAGCACCACCTTTGGCGCGCTTGCCATGCAATCCTACGATCCCGCATCCGGCGTTGCGGCGCACGATTGGTTCAATGCTGTCGTAGCGCAGCTTGAAGGATCGGGAAAAGCGGGAGGACTGTATGGGGATACGTACCGTAATTGGGACGTTTCCGAGCATTTGCTGCAATGGTATGAGTACAAGATTACGCTGGCACCGGGCGAGCGGCTGACCAATACGGTCACAGCCCCTCTGTACCCGAATATAAACGGAGGTTTTGAGCCGCCCGTTTATTCGTACGAGTATTTCCTGTCGCCCGCCTCACTCTGGAAGGAGTTCGGCACGTTGGATATCTATATCAACACGCCTTACGTTATGATCAAGGAGCGAAAAGGGGAATACAGCATTGCGCCAAAGGAGTGGACAAAGACCGACGCGGGCTACGAACTGCATCTTGAGGGCTTGCCCGAACAGGAGCTGGTCTTTACGTTGAGCTCGACCGAGGATCCCAAGCAGGATTTCAATTTTTACGCACTGCTGTTTTATCTGCCCATCCTGATTGTCTTAGTGCTTGCGCTTTGTGCCGTGACCGTTCTTGCTGCCGCAGTGATTCTGATCGTACGCGCGATCAGGCGCAAGAAGGTAAAAAAACAGAATGACTCCTGATATGACTTGACAATCTGCCCGTAAGATGGTAAAATGTAGGTACAAGTAATTTCGAAGAGAGGATTTACCTATGAAGATCAAGCTCTTATGTCTGTTGCTGGGTACGTTGATGCTGCTGGCTGCATTGGCAGGCTGTGTGCAAGCGCCCGAGCAGGAGGAAGATCAAACGCAAGGCGACTCCGACGTTGTGACAGAGGAGGAAACGCACTGGATGAACCCTGATCTGGATGCAAGCAAGCTCAGCTTTAATCTGGAGGGTAAAGAAGTTGTAATTCTGGCATATAACCAATATGATATCAGCCCCGAGGAGAATTCCTCCGATCCGCTTGAGGATGCCGTCTACAGGCGGGATGACAAGCTGGAAGCTGAGCTGGGCATAGAATTCAATAACATTTATCAGCCCGATTTCAACGTAATCGCTACCAACGTAAAGAATGACGTTACTGCAGGGACGGGTGAGTTCCACATCGTGTATCAGCACATGATCGATGCGGCACGAAACTTGGCTCCCGGCGACTACCTGTATAATCTGACCGAGCTTGAACACGTGGACTTTGACCAGACCTGGTGGGACCAGGATTGCAAGAATGGCTTTATGATTGGCGACAGCATGATGATGGTGTGCGGTGACCTGTTACCCTCGTCCATGTTGATCACTGCAACGGTGCTGTTCAACAAGAACTTGTTTGAGCAGAACGGTTGGGAGCTTCCGTATGACGACGCAAGAGAAGGCAAATGGACCATGGACGACATGCTGGAGCTGACAAAGGATCAGACCAAGGACCTCAACGGTGACGGCAAGATCATCTATTCCGATGACTTTTTCGGTGTTACCGCTTGGGCTGCGGATGCTGACTTCAATTTGTTCTTTGGTTCGGGTGCTACCATGTTCACCTATGATGAAGAGCATCTGCCCGTTTTCGAGCCTGATACCGACAGATTGCAGCAGATCTACGAAAAGATCTACGAGCTGCTGATCACGCAGAATTCCTTCCACGTGATCTGGGCGCAATATGAAAAGGATCCCAACATGTATCACTATACCATTGACGTATTCAGAGACGGCAGAGCCCTGTTTTTCCCGACTTACCTGTCTACAACTACCTCTTTGCGTGATATGGTGGACGATTACGGCATTTTGCCCAACCCCAAGTACGATGAGAAGCAGGAGAATTACTTGGGTTTTGTAAACGGCAGTGCAAGTATGGCTTGCGTGCCCAGCAGCCTGAGTGAAGAAGGTTTGGAGCTTGCGGGCTTTATGCTGGAAACGTTGGCTTCCTCGTCTTATTACATGACTACGGATACTCTGTACGACGTAGTTGCCAAGTCCAAGAATGCGCGCGACCCCGAGTCTGCCGAAATGGTGGATATCATCATCCGCTATAAGGTGTTTGACTTTGGCTATTCTCATTTCTCCGGTCAGGATATGCCTTGCTTTAACATTGCACAAACAGCACTGCAGGCAAATAAGACCTCGATCGTCAGAGATATCACAAGCTCTGAGAGAAAAACCAAAACTGAACTCAAAAAGATCCTCAAGTCTTACGGCTATGATGATTGATAAAACGAAAAAGACTGCATCGAATCTCGTCGGTGCAGTCTTTTGTCATTGTGCACAAAAACGCAGGTAAAAATTCTGCTTGACAATAAATACCTTTTGTGATAAAATGTATCTGTATATCTATAAAATACTATGAAAGAAGGAAAACACTATGTACAAAAAGCTTTTAGCTTTGCTTTTGTGCGGCATCATGCTGGTCAGCGTCTTTGTTGGCTGTGCTGAGGGTGGCAATGAAGATGACACCACAGCGTCTACCAATGAAGAAGAAACCCAGTGGGTCAGCGCCGATCTTGAGCCCAATGAGGATATCAGGGGTCAGGAAGTAAACATTCTCAGTAACAGAATGGAAGACGTTGGTCCCGAGGAAAACTCCACTGACCCTCTTGAGGATGCTGTTTACAGAAGAAACGACATGATCCAGAGCTACTATGGAGTGACTTTGAACGGCCTTGTGGTTGACGATTACGTTACCCTTGGCAACGACGTTAAGACCGACGTTACCGCAGGTGCAGGTGAATATCACATCGTTTATCAGCACATGGTAAACAGTGCTACCGACCTTGCACTGAGCAACTGCCTGTACAACCTGACCGAGCTGGAATACGTGAATTTTGACCAGCCTTGGTGGGACCAGGACTGCAAGAACGGCTTTATGTTCGGTGACAACATGTTCTTGGTTTGCGGCGACCTGCTGCCTACTACGATGCTGATTACCGCTGCAGTTATTTTCAACAAGAACCTGTTTGACGAAAAGGGCTTGGAATACCCCTATGACGATGCAAGAGATGGCACTTGGACTCTGGACGACATGCTGGAGATGACCAAGGATCAGACCCGTGACCTCAACGGTGACGGTAAGGTTGCTTATACCGACGACTTCTACGGCCTTGTTGGCTGGTCGCTGGACTGTGACTATAACTTCTTCTTCGGCGCAGGCTGCACCATGTTCACCTTCGACGAAGACCACCTGCCTGTATACGAGGCAAACACCGATAGACTGCAGACTGTTTACGACAAGATCTATGAGCTGATCGTAACCCAGCAGTCCTTCCACGTAACCGTCAGCGAGTACATTGCCAACAATAGCATGTACCAGGAGCCCAACAACGTATTCAAGAGCGGCAGAGCACTGTTCTTTGCAGGTTATCTGTCCGGTGCTGTTGGCATTCGTGATATGGAGAACGATTTCGGTATCCTGCCTCAGCCCAAGTACGACGAGAAGCAGGCTGATTACCTGAGCTTTGTAAACGGCTCTGCATCCGTTTGCGTTGTTCCCAAGAGCTTGAATGACGAGCAGCTTGCAGTTGCAGGTTACATGATGGAGGTTCTTTCCTCTTCTTCTTACTACCTGGTTACCGATACTCTGTACGATAAGGTTGCTAAGTCCAAGACCGCGCGTGACCCCGAGTCCGCTGAGATGGTTGATATCATCATCCGTCATAAGGTATTCGACTTTGGTTATACCCACTTCCATCACAAGGGTCTGCCTTGCGCATCCATCATCCAGACTGCTCTGGATACTAAGAGCCCCTCTGTGATCAAGGATATCACCAAGGGTGAAAAGCAGACCAAGAAGGCACTTAAGGACGTCTACGAGGCCTACGGCTACGATTATTAACGATTCACAATTCGGCAAATCAGGCCGCCCGAAACGGGCGGCCTTTGCTTTCAATCATGAGGTTTATATGGAAACTACCATTGCAATCAAAGGGCTGTCGCATTCCTACAAGCTGTATCACATTACGGATCTTCATCTGACAAAAATAGGCGAAAACGAACCCGATTTTCGTCATCAGGAGGCAGCCTTGCGCGCAAGCTGTATTTTTGAGATCGACGGAACACCGGTCGGTCAACGCTTAGAGGATTATTATGCCGATGCACGCAAATGGGGTGCGGATCTGATGCTCATGACCGGAGATATGACCGACACGCCAAGCGATCCCAACGTGCAAACACTCTATGAAGCCATTGGTACGGGCGGGGTCAAAACCTTTTTCGTCATCGGCAATCACGATTGGTCATATTCGGATGATTATCATACTGAAAACGCAAGGGTGCAGCACTATCACAAGTTTGCTCCTCTGTCGGATGGGGCAGTTGCACGGCATTATCTGGAATATTCCGATCTGATCATTGCGGGGATTGACAACGGGCTTGAGTGCGTGCAGGACGAGGATATCGATTTTTTGAAAACGCTTGCGGGCAAGGGTAAGCCCATTGTGCTGTGCATGCACATTCCGATTAACTGTCCCACGCTGGAGGCCGAAACCGTTAAAAACTGGCATCGCAATATCAATATCGGGCAGGGGGCAATTGTGAAAAACGAGGCAACACCGCGGTTTTGCGAATATGTGCGCGACCCGGCATCGGGAATTGCCGCTGTTATCGTAGGACATCTGCATTTTTCACACGAGGACGAGCTTGCCCCGGGGCTTGTGCAGTATATCACGGGCGGTGCGTATCTCGGAATTTCGCGTAAGATCACGCTGGTGCCGGGCGAAGAATAAAAAATTTTCTTTTTGACATGACTTTTTGCGCAAAAATTTCGTCTATATAGGTGAAATAAAAAAATGATCGCAAGGAGGTTAACATGAAAAAAAGAATTTCTATCATACTGACGTGCATCTTGCTGATCTTTGCATTTTGCGCGTGCGATACACAGAGCGGACTTGTCGGGGAAGTCATCGGGAGTCAGGGTACCGGTACCTCGCCCGAAACCGAGCAGGAAACCACTCCCGAAACTGCGTTTTCTGAAATCGGGATCACAACTCCCACGCATGAGATTCCCGAAGTACCCGAGGGCGTGGTGCAGGATTCCTCATGGGGGATCGCGCTGTACGTAGCCACCGAGGAGGTCAAGGATCTGGATTGCAGCGAGGTGCAGAGCGTGCAGAATGCATATTTTGCGTATTTAGAGAGCGTGAGCGCGCATCTGGGCAAGACGGTAAACAGGATCGAGACCACGGGCAAAACTGCAATTAAGAACGCGGCATTGGCGCTGGCGTCCGGCTCGGATGAGAATATGATTTGCATGATCCCCTTGGCCTATGCGGGTGACGTGTATACGTCGGGAGATTTTTACAACGTTTATGATTTACCGCATATCAATCCGGGTCGGTCGTACTGGAACGCGGATTTCCAAGAGGAAATGCAGGTTGACGGTGCTTTGTACGCGCTTTGCGGTGCGCTGACACCGGATACGGCTGCCAACGTGCAGTGCTATGCGTTCAACCCAAGCAAGGCGCAGGAAATGGGACTTGATCTGTACGCCACGGTGGACGCGGGGGATTGGACGTTTGATGCGCTGAATACGGTGGCAAAAGCCTATGAGGACGTCAATAAAAACGGCTATGCCGATCAGGACGACACGTTTGGTGTCGTATACAATGCCAACTTCCGTGCCTCGCACCTGTTTTACGGCAGCGGCATGAAGGCGTATGCGGACGGCAGCGTCAACCCCGATTTTTCGGATCAGGCCTGCTCGGATGCCCTGGCAAAGCTGACCGATTGGTTTACGGACGCCCCTGAATTGTTCGATGCCTTTGCAGCGTTTGAAAATGGGAATGCAACCATGTATGCCACCACGCTGGCCGATGCTGCGGGTGCGCTGTTTACCGACGCACAGGGCAATAAAACAGGCATTGTGCCTTGTCCCAAATATGCTAAGGAGGTCAAGTCATATGCAAGCCCCGTCAGCGTATCTGCCGCTATGGTTGCGGTGGGAGAAAGCACCAATGCAGAGCTGGCAGGCTATTGCCTTGAGCTTATGGCTGTCATGGCAGATATGAGTCTGACACCCGTCATGCAGGATTGCCTGTATAACAAGCTGCCCGACAATGAGCAATGCAGAGAAATGATCGATCTGCTTTGCAAGAGCGCAGCGTTTGACCGTGATGACGCGTTTATGTATTTCCAGAACGAAAATCCTATCGGGCAGGCTGTGATGCAGCATACCACCGAGGTCAACTTTGCAGCCCGCAAGAACAATACGCAAAAGCAGCTGGACATGATATACAGCAGGATCGAGAGCGCAAATAAGGATCGCTGATCGAAAAAATAAAAAGTTCCGCAAAATTTTCGGATTTTGCGGAACTTTTTTGCATTTTTGGCGTCTATATAAGTGAAGCGGTGTGATACTTGTTTACAAAACGCTGCGCCTATGTTATAATGAGCGCAGAAAAGCCCGAAAGGAGACGTTTTCCATGAAAAAAAGAATTGCGGTCGCACTTTTGTGCCTTGCTTTGGTGGGCGCTATGACGGCGTGTAACCTGGCTGATTTTGAATTTGGCGGACTTGTCGGTGAGCTGCTTGGGAGCGGTGAATTGATTGAGCCCGGAATTCTTCCTCCGGACGTAACGCCTCCGCCCGACGTCTGGGGCGAGGACGTGACCATGGGGCCGGGGGAGCAGCTGTACGGATTCCCTGATGCCTTGGAGCTGAAAGGAGATATTGTGATCTGTGAATCGGAGGACACCTTACTTTTGTCCGATGCAACGAGTCCCGAGATGCTCAATGAGGCTGTCGTGGGCTTGGAAACGCAGTTCGCGGAGCTGTACGGCCACTCCGTTTATCATAAGATCATGCCCACCGAGCTTGCGCTGGAGCTTGCTTTGTCCGAAACCATGGCAGGTACGGGTATGCCTGTTTTGTGCTATCTGCCGCTGTCCGCAGCAGGCGAGGTGGCTGTGTCCGGAACCTTCCACAGCAATCAATCTCTGTCCGACTTTGAGCTGGATAACGGCTGCTGGTTTGATGGGTTGAACGCGGATCTGCAGCTTGCTGACGGAACACAGTATTCCTTTGCGGGATTTTTGACACCGTATACGCAGCTCGACGTAGATTGCATGGTCTACAGCGACCGCAAAATGCAGGAGCTTGGGGTGAATATGCCCGCTACCGTATATGACGGCCTGTGGACGCTGGATACCTTTTTGAGTCTGTCCGAGCAGAATAAAATCGATCTCAACGGTGACGGGCAGTTTGGCGAGGATGATTTTTACGGTGCGTTATTTGATACCGATACGTATAAAGAGCTGATTTTCGACAACAGCGGTATTCGGATCTTTGAGCAGACAGAAATCCAAACGGATGCGCTGCAGCTGTGCACGGATCTCTTTCATCAGCTGACTGAGCTGGAGGAGATGACGTGCCGATCTGAGGTTGCCGAGCAACTGTTTTATAAGGAGAGGGCCTTGTTTTATGCCACCCGATTAAGCCATTATGCGGGACTGGATGGCTATAGCGCAATGATGACCAATTCCGAATTTCCTGTATGTGTTGTCCCCATGCCTGTGTACAGCAAGGGCGCAGAACACGTCGCAACCTCTCGAAACGGGGCTGTGCTGAGCATCGCGCGCAGCGGCCAAGGGGATCTTGGCATGACGCTCAACGTGCTTGCCGTACTGGCTGCCAATCACATGATGCCTGCTGTTGAGGCCTGTGTGTATCGCGTAAATCCCACCGAGGATTCAGCGCGAATGAGCTATTACGTCATGGAAAGAGCGCATTGTGATCTGATGCGCACCGTCCTGCGTGCGCAAGGGTATGCGTGCGATCCGATGGAAAAGGATCCCGTAAGCTTCTTTGAGGCCAACCGCGCAAAGCTTGAAAAAGCGATCAAAAAGCTTTATGATGCAACGCAAAAGAATCATGCGAATTGATATACTGGGGCTGCGTGAAAGCAGCCCCTTTTGTGTGACAAATATCACATTTGGTGCATATTGTGGCATAATTTACAAATTTCATCATGACAAGTGTTTACAAGTTGAGAAATATATGGTATAATGGATAATCCCAAACTGTATCTTGACTGTTTTATATAGAATTTTTTGAAGGAGGAAGATATCCATGAAAAAAAGAATATCCTTCCGCACGCTATTGTCTTTGCTTTTGGCTGTCATTATGCTGACGGGTGCGCTTGCATCCTGCCAGCCAGAGGATAATCCCACAGAACAAACAACAGATACGCAAACTGAGCAGACGGGTGAAACCGCCCCGGGGGAAACGACTCCCGGTAATGACACTCCGGGAGAAGAGGAAACCACGGGGGATAGTCTTCTGACTCCCGATGATCCAACGTATGAGGTTGCCAAGAACTTCAAGGACGTTCTGATCTCTGCCGTATACGGCACGGGACAGAATAAGGACGCTGCCGTGGCGCATGGCTTTATTCAGCTGTATAACGTGGGCAGCGAGGAGGTTTCCCTGAAGGATGCGGCCTTGTATTATCGCGAAAGCGATGGGGACGACTACCGTCAGTTCACCTTTGCCGATGATGCAGTGATCAGTGCAGGCGGCTATTATCTTGTCCGCATGGCTGAGGCAAGAGAGGGCGCACAGGCGTATGATCCTTCGTTTGCCGTGCTGGCTATTGACTCGTATGACGCGGAATGGGCGTTCATTCTGGACAACAAAGATATTCAGCTTGCGTTGGCACCCGCCGGTCAGGAGATCGATGAAAGCTGTGCTGTGGAGAATATCAACGGTACCGTATCGTATTTCGTTGCGGCTGAATTGGGCTATGACAGCCCCTTTGCTGTGGACAATATGTCCAAGGCCAAGGTGGCGGTGCGTACAGCATTGCAGCATTACAGCGGCTTCCATAAGGTCAATCTGAACGAGGCAACCACGGCAAAGCTAACGCAGACTTGCCCCGAAAGCGCAAGCGGAGCCAATACTGTGGTAGGCTCCAAGGTCAATGAGGTGCTGTTTTCCAAGGATGCAGGCATTTATCCGTTTGGTGTTTGGCTTGCGCTGAGCGCGCGAGAAGGATATACCATCTATTATACCTTGGATGGTTCCGATCCCAGAGAGCACGGTGAGGTGTATACTTCCTCGATTCCGTTGGCAGACAGCTCTGAAATGAGCATGGGCAGCACCACCAAAGGCGCGATCAATGCAATGGGCAACGCTTACCGTCCCAATAGTCAAACTCTGCCGGGAGGCTACGTGGTCAAGGCATACGCCACAAACGGCACCGAGTCCACCGACGTCTTCACCAATACGTATTTCATTTCCGAAACCTTTTACGATTACGGTGTGACCATCATGTCGCTTTCTATGGATAAGTCGCTGATCTATGGAAGCGAAGGCTTCTATAACCATTATTACAGCACAGGCGGCAGCGGCAACCAGCGTCAGACAGGTATGCTGGAGGTGTTCTCGGCTGACGGTGAACGTCACGGTGCATCGTACGTGGAGCTTGCAATCAGCGGACACGGATCGTCCGGCTGGCCGATGAAGTCCATGCGCTTGTATTATAAGAGTGCCAACAACACGGCCGTCGGTACGGACGGAGATCTCAATTACGATCTGTTCGAGGGCTACGCACGCGATAACGACGGCCATGCCATTACCGATTTCTCGCGTTTGCTGCTCCGAAATTCGGGCAATGACTGCATGGATTCCTATATTCGTGACGCGTATATGCAAAGAGTTTGTCGCGATATGGACGTATATACCATGGCGTACGTGCCCGTGCTGCTGTTTATCAACGGTGAATTCTGGGGCGTATACAACGCGCGTGAGCGTTATAGCCCCGAGTACGTAGAATCTCATTTTGGTGTCAATAAGGATAACGTTGCGCTGGTTGAGAGCGATTATGACGGTCTTGTACTGGGCGGTAACCCCGGTGCGCCCTTCATTCCCATGGACGGCACGCAGGCCGATGCCGACGAGTTCAATGCGCTTGTGGATTATATGCGCACGCACGACCTCTCGGTAGAGGAGCATTACAAGTACGTAACCGACAGATTGGACATTGATTCGTTTATGGATATGTACGTTGCGCGCTTGTATTTCAACGCGCGTGACTGGCCCGAAAATAATATCAAGGTGTTCAAAAACCGTGATCCGAACGATCCCTCGGGCATGGATACCAAGTGGTATTTCACGCTGCTTGATATGGACATGGGTATTGCCATGTATCCGCACGGACACGGGGCAGATACCTCCGAGCATGCTAACTTCTTTGGTTGGATCGATTCGACCAATACCGTGATCGGTACCATCATGCACAATCTGCGCAAGAACGAGGGCTTCAAGCAGGAGTTCATTATGCGCTTTGCAAAGGCTGTGGAGCAGGATTTTGCAGTAGAGCGGCTGGAGGCAGAGCTTGATGCCATCGTGGCCGAGCGTGAGCCGCTTGTCAAGCTGCAGAATATGCGCTGGGGCGCTTCCGAGAACCAGTACCGTACCTCGCTGGACAACATGTACAGCTTTGTTTACGGCAGAAACGAGCGCGTCATTCCCATGTTGTGCAATTATTTCGGCATCTCTGTTTCGGATTTGGAAGTATATATGAACAAATCCGTAGAGGTGACCTACAATCCCGATCGCGCGGACGTTGTTTTTGACGGTCAAAGCGTGAGTGAAACGGGACAAAAATTCAAATTTGAAACCGACTCCAAAACGCTGACCTTTACGGTCAGTGCAACTGCTAAACAGGGTTACAGCGTCGCATCCATCATGTTCGTACCCATTTCGGGCGAGATGCAAAGCGTGCAGGGAAGCGAAGCGACCTTTACGGTGGATTGCTCGGGTGCGGTGATCGTCAACACCAAAGCGGAAGGGCAGCAGAGTACGATTACGGGTGTGCAAAGCGGCATTACCGCAAGCGGACATTCCATGTATTATTTGGCACCGAACGGCGATCTGTATGCATGGGGGCTGAATAAGGACGGCATTCTCGGCATTCCGGGCAGTATGAACGAGGCTGTGCCTAAGCTTGTGGCGTCCAACGTAGCCAAGGTGGAGGTTTGCCACAGCAATGACTGTGAAAACAATCACACCCAAACCATGATGGCTTACCTGACGCTGGACGGAAAGCTGTATACGGTAGGTAATAACAGCGCAGGACAGCTTGGCAGAAACGGAACGGGAACGGATGATAAGGTAGGCCTTGTCAAATTTGATAAAAAGATCGTGGACGTCAGCGTGGGACACGACCATATGGTGATCCTGGACGAGGACGGTGTGCTTTGGGGTGTTGGCTCGAACACCCACGGACAGTTGGGTAAGACCAATAGCGGCAGCTACACCACCTCTCTTCAGGTGATAGCAAGCGACGTCAAGCTGATTGCCGCAGGCCGAAGAAACACTTTCTATACCGACACCAAAAACGTATGCTATGTGCTGGGCGATAACCGTTGGAATAAGTTCGGTACGGATTCAGACCGTTATACCACTCCGCATAAGCTGCTTTCGGACGTGGTGTATATCTCCACGGGTGAGCATCAGGTCGTGCTGGTCACAAAGAGCGGAGATCTGTATTATGCAGGCTGGCGCCAGCTCGATGGCTTTGTGGCAGGCACGGGCATGGGCAAAGCCGTTAAGGTGACGGGTGGTGTCAAGAAGGCGGTGCTGCACAATGCCAATCTGATCATCCTCAAAACCGATGGCTCGGTCTGGGGCTACGGCAGCAATCTGGGCAACGCCATGGCGGGCGTGAGCGCAACGTCCGGTACTCCCGCAAAGATATTGTCGGGCGGTGTCAAGGATATCGCGTCGGGCTATGAGTTCAGCGCATATCTCTTAGAGGACGGCACCATTGCCATTCAAGGCTCCAACGCCTCGGGACAGGCCGGAAACGGCAAGATCGGTGGCAGCGTCAATATGGCGCAGGCGCTGTTTTAATCAATCGTGATCAAAACGCTGTTCCATCGGGCAGCGGAATTCGCGGAAAAGTAGCAGGAATTTATTCGCATGCGAACGAATTCCTGCTGTTTTTTGTGAATATAGGACATGAAGGAGCGTCCGCAGGATGAATCTCACCCACCACAATCGCTTCTCTCGTTTTGGCTCGTGCCTCGCCCAAACTCGCTCCGCCGTGGTCCCCCCTCTCCAGCGGAGAGGGCTATATTACGCGTATCCGTCTTATTGGGTTATTCGTGAAAGGCAGCCATAATGAGCCCTCTCCGCTGGAGAGGGGGGACCACAGCGGAAGATAATCGCGAATACTTGAAGCGATTAGCTGACGCGGTTGCGGTGGGTGAGATTCATCCTACGGACGCTCCTTCACCAAATCCATTATGTAAATAGGCTATCGCAAAGCATAAGAACTTGTTCCAATATTCTTGCTAATTCCTTAGCCCCATTGAATTACGCCTATTTTTGTTACAAAAAATTCAGCCATCTTTACTCAAAGAGCTCCAATCTTTCACGAAACGTTCATATATGAGTGCTATAATGGCAGGGCAATCCAAAGAAAAGAGAATTACCATGGGAAAATTTCAAGAAAAGCTTTATAAATTCATGTACGGACGCTACGGCGCAGACAGACTGAGCCGTGTTTTGTCGATAACTGCGCTGATTGTGCTGGTCATCTCGCTGCCCGTGTCCTGGATATGGGGCAAAACGCTGCCGGGTAACATCATTGCTATCTCGCTGTATGCCGTTTCGCTGGGACTTTGCATCTGGTCAAGCGCGCGAACCTTTTCGCGCAAGATCTACAAGCGACAGGCCGAGAATGCCAAATGGTGCGCCTTTGAATATAAGGTGCGCTGCCTGTTCCGCAGACATAACGGCAACAAGGACACCGACACGCACGTGTTTCGCGATTGCCCCAAGTGTAAGGCAACCCTGCGCCTGCCGCGCGAGAAGGGCAAGCATACCGTCCGCTGCCCGCGCTGTGCAAACAAGTTCACCGTCCGCGTCAGAGCAGCAAAGAAGAAATAATAACCGATGATAAAGCCATCCCTACCGAAAATTCGGTGGGGATGGCTTATGTTAATCTAAGTATTGTTTTTCGTCACCTATAGCATATATTGGATATTGTCCAATTGTTCCATCTCCTAAATCATTATCTGTCCCAGCAAAATTTATTGCGCTTTCAAGACAAGCCTCTATAGATGACTGATTTTGAATGCCAACTAAAAATCCGTATAAAAACTCATTAGTATTTAGGACAGTGACTTCATTTGTAGTTCCTAAAACATATCTGTTATTTCTGCACTGTACATGTTTTTGTTACATAGTGTAGATCGTTTTGATATCCATTTCGAAAAACTAAAAATCTACACTTATAATGACGCAATCAAGACGACTAAATCCATTCGAATCAACATAATTGATAGCCAATTCCAAGAATAATTCTCCGGTGGAGGATGTGATGATTTTGGGCGAACCGCAGGATAATTCTGACAAATCCAAAAGAAAGAGTTGTTGAAGCAATGCGTTATGGGCTTGGTCAAGAGAAGATTTATCAATAGTATCTACCAGAGAATTATACTTGCCAACATTATATGCATTATAACAGGAAATGTGTCCGCTTCGATCTACAAAAATGGAAATAGTTTCATCGGTACGATATCCTTCGATATATCTGACATATGATAGCGCATATCGACCAAGGGCATCGATTTCCATTTGCCGGAAGGAGAAATTTTTAAATGTTTCTAATGGCATGATAGATAAAATAAAAGATTCTGCATATGAGCGTACTTCAAGTTCAGTTAAAATAGGATAGCTTTCATTTTGATCACGGGAATTTGAATAAAAAGCAATTTGATCAGTGCCATGGAGATAATCGATAATAGTTTCTCCATCTTTGTACCTATCAAAAATACTGTAAAATGTTCCAATTTCTTTAGATTGGTTATTTAGTAAAGAGCATCGGCTATATTGGTATATTGCTTCATTTCCTGAAAAAGGGTTCTTTTTAGTTTTGCTTTGTAACGCGGAAATCTTTATTTCTTTACGGTCTGTGTGGACTCCATAATCCCCCGATTTATGGAAATGATTAGAGATTTTATCTTTGCTGTCTGTCATTGCAAGTCCAGGCACGTACAAAAATATCGGCTCTTGGATAGGATCACCGATCACTTGCCCCGCGGTCGGCACTTCGGTCTGCTGTTCGGTTTGCTCTGGCGTGACGGTTTCACCCGGAACGTCGGGGGTATCGGGTTCTGCCCATTTTGCAATAAAGGGCAATGCGGCCAGCACGCCGACCGTCAGGCAGGCGCAAGTGGCAATGGCAACTGCCCTTGCCCATACGGGACGGTTGCGCTTAGGAGCGGGCTGTGCGTCAAGCACCATGTTGGCGTCAACGTCGGACAGCGCGCGGTAAAGATCTTTGTTTGTCATAGGAAAAAGCCCTCCTTTTCGAGTGTTTGTTTGAGTTTTTTGCGTGTGCGGAGCAGGAGATTGGCAACGGCGTTTTCGCGCATGCCGTATGTATTGGCAAGCTCGGAAAGCGGCGTGTTGTACCAATATCTGCCAAGGAAAATCCTGCGTGTTTTTTGCGGCAGGGAAGAAAGGAATGCGTTCAGCGTATCGCGCAGATGCACATGCTCTGCTTCGTCAAGCGCATTACCGTCAGCAGGGACGCACTCGGCAAGCTCGTCAAGGCAAAGCGCGGTTTGTCCCGTGCGTTTTTGTGCGTACCTTTCTCTGTAGCGGTCGATGGCAAGATTGTGGGCAAGCGCACCAAGATAGCCCTTGAGCGGATCGGGATGCTGTGGCGGAATGGTGTTCCATGCGCAAAGCCAGGTGTCGTTCAGAATCTCGTCGGCATCCTGCTCGTCTTCCACAATACGCATAGCCACGTAGCGGCAGTATTTGCCGTATGCCAGTTGCATGGCGTCAATGGCTTTCTCGTCCCGCTGCCAAAGCATATCAAGTATTTTCTTATCATTCACTCCAATCCCTCCCTTCGGGTTTGTCAAAGGCCTTTCATCCTAAATAACGGAAAATGGGTGGCGTATATCACGCAAAAAGGAAAACTTTTTTTCATTATACCACAAATTTTCACGTGCGACCAGCTTTTTTGATGATGATCGGGGGTGTTGGTCCATGCGAGCATAGCTTGTCATACTCGTGGACAAGACAGCATATATTGCATTGAAAGGTGGTGGATATATGCGCAGTGTGATGGTCAACAGGGCAGATGGCGAGGGGATTGAGAAGCGCACGTATCTGCCGCCGACGCTTTTGCGCATGCTGCCCGAGCGGTTGATCTCGGAGCTGTATGCGGGGCATTTGCCCGAGCACATTGAGGAAATTCGGCTGCATGCCGGGCGGTGTGCAAGCGTTGTGGCAAACGGGCGCAATATTTTGTTGCGTACCGTGCTCAGCGCTACCGAAATGACCGCCACCTTGACGCGCATGTGCGGTGGGTCGCTGTATTCCCACGCGCCCACCATTGCCGAGGGGTATCTGACGCTGGATGGCGGCGTTCGCGTTGGTGTATGCGGTAGGGCTGCTTGCGAGCAGGGCGAGGTGATCGGTGTGTACGACGTTTCAGGTCTGTGCATCCGTATCCCCGCACATTTCTCGGTAAGCGGCAGGGAGATCTGCAATCTCATGCAGAAATTCCGCTATACCAAGGGCGTGCTGATCTATTCGCCCCCCGGTGTGGGTAAAACCACGCTTTTGCGCGGGGTTGCCACCTCGCTTGCTTCGGGCGAAGACCCAAAACGCGTGGTGGTGATCGATACGCGCGGAGAGATGCCTTTTTTGCAGACAGGGGCTGCTTTGTGCCTTGACGTGCTGGTGGGATACCCGCGCCGTCTTGGGGTGGAGATCGCTTGCCGCACCATGAACGCGCAGGTCATGATCTGCGACGAGATCGGGGACTATACCGAGGCGCTCGCGCTTGCTTCGGTACAGAATTGCGGCGTGCCGTTGGTGGCCTCGGCGCATGCATCAAGCGTGGAGGAGCTGTTGTGCCGCACGGGTCTGCGGCTTTTGCACGATTGCAAAATGTTCGGTGCATACGTGGGCATTTCAAGACGCGAGGGTGGATTTTCTTATCACATTACAGATTGGGAGAGCGCGGATGCTTGCATTTAAGATCGCGGGTGCGCTATTGGTGCTGGCCAGCGGTATCGGTCTTGCCGTGGGCGCTGTGCGCTTTGAGCGCGTGCGGCTGCAGGTGCATGACGGGCTGATCTCGTTGATCTTTCACATCAAAGGCCGTATCGACTGTTACGCAATGCCTGCTGAGCAGATCATGCTGGAGATGGATAAGGGGATTTTGGCAGATTGCCGATGTCCGGGGCAAGTGGAGTCGATCGAAGCGCTGCTGCCGCACGTCAAAGGCTATCTGGATTCGGAAACCTTCCGCGTTCTGCAGGCATTCGGGCAGGGGCTTGGCAGCGGTTTTCGTGATGAGCAGATCAAACGGTGCGATTATTATATTGAGCTGTTGCGGCAAAAGCGTTCGCAGCTGGAGGCCGAGCTGCCGCAACGGGCAAAAGCAAACGGAATGATATGGATCCTGTGCGCTGTTGGTGCGGTGATCCTTTTGTGGTGAAGAATGGAAGTTGGTTTGATCTTGAAGGTGGCCGGTGTAGGGCTTTTGGTGTCTGTGGCTGCGCAGATTCTGAATAAATCCGGCAGGGATGAGCAAGCAACACTTGTGACGGTTGCGGGCATTGTGGTGGTGCTTTTGATGCTGATCGAGCAGATCGGGGCGCTGTTTTCACTTGTGTATACAACCTTTGGCTTTTGATATGGACATTCTGAAAATATGTGGCATTGCCATACTGTGCATCGCTGCTGTGTGGGTGTTGCGGCAATGGCGGGCAGAAATGGTGTTTCCCGTGCGGGCAGTAGGTACTGTACTGATCTTTTTTATGGTACTGAGTGCCGCGCAGCCCATATTGGAAATGATAGCCGGTCTTTCGCAAGAAAATCTGCCTGTGGAATACGGCAACGTGCTGCTTTCGGGATTGGGCGTTTCGTTGGTCAGCATGCTTGGCGCGGGGCTTTGTCGCGATTTTGGTGAAGCGGGGCTGGCTGCTGCGGTGGAAGGTGCGGGGAAAATTGCTGTGGTGCTGCAATCCTTGCCGCTGATCAAGGAGATTTTGGAAATGACAAAGGAGCTGTTATCTTGAAAAAGTGGGTGTGGGGGCTTCTTGCGGTATTGTCGGTTTCCGCATGGCTGTGCTTGCCCATTTCTGCGGCAGATGCACAGACTGATTACGGTACGTTGCCCGATGAATACGTAGCCTTGGAAAGCTATTTGCCCGATAGCCTTGTCGGCCTGTTACCTGACGGCTTATTTTCTTCGGATGTGCAGGACGTGCAAGCTGCGCTTTCGCAGCTGACCTCCTTTTCGGGGCTTGTTTCGCTGCTTTTGGATATGGTGGGGCTGCATCTTTCCGAGAGCGGTGCGCTTTTGGCCTCAATCTGCGGCCTTTTGCTGCTTTGCGGTATGATGCGCGCTGTGGGCAATGCGTGGAATATGAAATGGGCAAGCATTGCACCGCGGATCTGTCTGTTCACTGCTGTGGCAGGCGCAGGGTATGCAGCGGTGCATGCTATGATAGAGTATTTTTCGGTGTTGAAAACCTTGATGAACGGTCTGTTGCCCATGATGAGCGTGATGTATCTTTTGGGTGGCAATCTGTCGCGTGCAACTGCGGGGAACGCGGTGCTTACCGTAGGCCTGAACGTGTGTCGGACGGTTTGCGCAGAGATGGCACCGCCCTTGTTTGGCGCATGCATGGCAATGATGCTTCCCACGGTGCTTGAGAGCGGGTTGGATTTGTCGCGATTGTCCGGCTTTCTCAAAAAAGGGTATACATCGGTGCTTGGCGTGCTGACGTTTATTTTGACGCTGTGTCTTTCGGTACAGAATTTGCTGGCATCGCGGACGGATAATCTTGCCATGCGCAGCGGCAGATATGCCATCGGGCAAATGATCCCCGTGGTGGGAGGCGCGCTGTCAGGCACGCTGGATACTTTGGCCGCAGGCGTGGGCATGCTGCGCGGCATGGCGGGGACGTGCGGTGTGATCCTTTTGTTGCTTTGCTGTCTGCCCGTACTTGTCCGTATGCTTTTGCTCAGAACGCTGTTTGATATTGGTTCTGGCATGGCTCACGTGATGGGATGCACTGCCGAGAGCACAGTGCTGACGGAGGCGAGCAGCTTGTTTGGTTACATGGCGGCAGCCGTTGCCATGTGTACGGCAGTGTTTATCATAGCCGTGGGTGCTTTCGCAGCTTGCGCTGCTGCATGGGTAAGTTGAGATGAACGGATATTTATATACTCTGGCAGGGGTCAGCGTGTTGGTTGCGTTGGTTTGCGCGATCGTACCGGAGCAATTGATTTCCCACGTCAGGCTTCTGTGCGGTCTTTGCATCGTGTGCTTTTTGTGTACACCGATCATGTCGCTGGTCGGGATGTTTTCACAAGGAGAATTGGAGCTGCCCGATGCATGGACAGAGCAGCAAGAGCCACAGCAAGGGCAAGAAGAGCTTTCCCAGCGTATGTTGACGGAGCAGCTGCAGCTGCTTTTGGAGCAGGAGTTTTCACTGACGCGGGAGGTATGCAGTATCCGTTGCATGTGGAAAGAGAACGGACAGCTGCAGCAGGTCACGCTGATCCTTTCGGGCAAGGCGATATGGCAGGATCCTTCTCCCATAAAGGAATACGTGCAGCAGCTGTTGGGCTGTCCCTGCACGGTGGTTTTGGATGGATAGATTGGAGGAAATATGTATTCGGACGGGATTTCAGAGGTCAAGGGGACGGTTGGACAAATGAAAAAAAGCGGCAAGCTCTGGATCGTGATATTGGGCGCGGTGATCGGGCTGGGACTTTTGCTTTTGGGGAGCTTTGATTGGCCTTTCGGCAAGCAAGACGAGCAGCAAACGGCCGTTGTCAGCAATGAGCAAAGCGAGCTTTTGGCATATAAACAGGAGCTGAGCCAAGAGATTGCACAGCTTTGTGCGGGCGTGCGCGGTGTGGGTAAGGTGCAGGTTGTGGTCACGCTTTCGGGCGGGTATGAATACGTGTACGCCTGTGACGTGCAAAGCAAGAGTGATGCGGACAGCAACACGTGGGAGGAATCCTACGTAATCGTGGGCTCAGGCAGCTCGCAAGCACCGGTTCTGTTGTTGCGCCGACAGCCCGGCATTGCGGGTGTGGGCATCGTGTGCGAGGGCGGAGGCGATCCCGCTGTACAAAACGAGCTTGTTGCATTGGTCAGCGCGACCTTTGGTATAGGGACGAATAAAATTCACGTCAGCGCATCACAAAATCAGTAATACAGGCATATTATCGCGCGTGCCACAGTATAATATAGCGTAACAACTAAACGGAGGGCTTACATATGAACGTCAAAAAGGTCATTACGTCGATCGGTGATTTTTTTAAGAAAATGGGTAAACGGAATCTGATCATTGCAGGTGCTGTGATCATGATTGGTCTTGCGGTCTATCTCAACTGGATCTTCTTTTCAGCAGACAGCCCGGATGATTCGTACAAGTACGATCAGAGTGCGGGCATGACAACAAATTACGGCACCACGTTGGGTACGGGATCGTCCGACAACAATCAGAGCAATACCGCTACGGATACTGCGTCTTATTTCAGCAGTGTACAGGTCAGCAGACAAAAGGCAAGAGATGAGGCGCTTGAGGTGCTGAATTCGGTTGTGGACAACGACAACGCCACCGAGCAGGTCAAGGCTGAGGCAGTTGCCGAGATCCGTCAGATCGCTGCGGAAATGGAGAATGAGGCCAAGATCGAATCGCTGATCAAGACAAAGGGATACGCGCAATGCGTGGCAGTCATCAGCGGTGAGAACGTCAGCATCGTAGTACAGCACGAGGGTGAGCTGAGCGCATCCGCCTTGGCGCAGATCAATGCCATCGTCTACGAGCAGACCGGCATCTCGCCTGCAGGGATCAGTATTATTACAAGAGAGTAATGTTCAAAAAAGAGGTTGAATATTCGGTCACAAAACAAAGGCAGAAGCTTGACGGCTTCTGCTTTTCTGTTTTATGAGGGCTATATGTCAATAGTTGGGGGTAGAAAAAATCTGACGAAAAGATAAAGAATTATTAAGTTGCGTAGGTTTTTGACAAGTTGCCTGCAGAAGTAATATTGGATTGTGATCGAATATGGTAATGTAAATCGTCTACCCGTAGGAGGCGACGTCCTCGACGCCCCGGGAAGGCACAAAGAAGTTTTTCATTGCGAAAAGATTTGTTTATGTAGGACGGGCTGTCGAGGACGTCAGCCCCTACCGACGGACGGATCGCGTGTCCGAATTTGCGGGCGGGGCGACCCTCCCGCGGAATCGGTCGTGCGAATGGGTATACATTCGTGCGTAACAGGGGACGGAGCCATGTACATTGCCGCGTCACCGCATCAGGATGACACTTGGGATGAGGCGAGGCGTGGCATTCGTGAATGTCCCTACGGATGACACGCGGGGTGTGGTGGATTATTTTGCTTCCCCTTGTCATTTGTCGGTTTTTTTGCATACAATGGCAATAAAATCACACAACAAAGGGGAATTTGTATGCAAGAAAATCAGAAAAAAGCTTATTTTGCGGCAGCCAACACGTCGCGCGGTTTTGTCAGCTTTTATGGGGATTGCTTCGGGAGTGAGCATATAGACCGCATGTACATGATCAAGGGCGGTCCGGGGACGGGAAAAAGCCGTTTCCTTGGCGACGTAGCGCACGCGGCGACCTTGCGCGGCTGGCAAGCGGAGTATTACTATTGCTCGTCCGATCCGGGCTCTTTGGACGGTGTGATCCTGACGCATCCTGCCAAGGGCTGCATCGCTCTTGCCGACAGCACACCGCCGCACGTTCTTGAGCCTGCATTGCCGGGGGTGCGCGACGTCATCGTCAATCTTGGAGATTTTTGGGATCGCGAGGTGCTGGCCAAGCACGCTTGTCGCATTCGCACGCTTTGCGACTATAAGCAGCGAGGCTTTGCGCAAGCCTATGAGTATCTTCACACGGCAGGCACACTGCATCGCATTCGCGATAGCCTGATCGCGCCCTGTCTGTACACCGATCACGTAGCACGTACTGCCGCCAAGCTTGCAAGGCTGATGCCGGATGGAACGGAGTACAGTGAGCGCATCGGCCTTTGCGACAGCATCGGTATGCGGGGCAGGATACATCTTGATACCTATGAAAAGACAGCGGATCGTTTGGTGGTGCTCATGCCGTTTTACGGTGTGGAGCACGTGCTCATGCAGCAGCTTTACGCCCATGCCAAGCAAAAGGGCTGCCGCGTGCATCGCGCACCCGATCCGCTGGAGCCCGAAAAGACGAGCGTGCTGTATTTTCCGTTAAGTCGCCTTTGCATCATGGCAGAAAATCCCGAAAGCACGGTGGGAACGGCTGTGCAGCGCATCGATCTGCGCCGCATGTGTGATGCAGACGCCCTGCGCGGTGTGCGCGGTCAGGCAAGGCTTGCGCAAAAAATGGCGGACAGTGCGCTGGATGCGGCTTGTGAATGTTTTGCGCGTGCGGGGGAATACCACTTTGAGCTGGAAAGTATTTATACGGATGCCATGGACTTTGATGCAAAGGAGCATTTTACCGCGACATTTTGTAACGCGATCTTACAAAATCCTTGACAATGGGTGCTTTTGTGTAGTATAATAATAAATTGAGATACTATAATATTTAAGGATAAATAAAAAAATGAGCAAACAAATCGTCTATGACGCAAGTCAATATATAGAACGGCTGCGCGGCTATACTGCCGAGCTTTCCGCAGTGCAGGGAAGTGCGCCCAAGTGCTTTGTGCTGACTTTTGGCTGCCAGCAAAACGTGGCTGACAGCGAAAAGCTTTCGGGCATGGCGCGCGATATGGGATACGAGCTTTGTGACGATCCCGCAGACGCCGATCTGATCGCGGTCAACACCTGCGCCATCCGTGAGCATGCCGAGCAAAAGGCGCTCTCGATCGTGGGGCAGTATAAGCACCTCAAAGCCAAAAAGCCCTCGCTGATCATTGCCGTATGCGGTTGTATGGTGGCGCAGGAGCACCGCCGCGAGGATATCAAGCACAAATATCCTTACGTGGACATCACGTTTGGCACGGCATCCTTGCACCGTTTTCCCGAGCTGCTCTGGCAAAAGATCGCGCGTTCGCGCCGTATTTTCTGCCCCGAGGAGAGCGAATATACGGTAGCCGAGGGCGTGCCGATCTGCCGAGAGAGCGACTACCGCGCGTGGGTGTCCATTATGTACGGCTGCAACAATTTCTGCTCCTATTGCATCGTGCCTTACGTGCGCGGCAGAGAGCGCAGCAGAGAAATGCACGAGGTGGTTGCCGAGGTCAAGGAATTGGTCGAGAAGGGCTATAAGGATATTACGCTGCTCGGGCAGAACGTTAACTCCTATGCCAAGGGCATGGGCTATGATTTTGCCGATCTGCTTTCCGAGCTTGACAAGATCGAAGGGGATTTCATTCTGCGCTTTATGACCAGCCACCCCAAGGACGCAAGCTATAAGCTGATCGACGTGATGGCAAGCTCAAAGCATATCGCGCACCAGTTTCATCTGCCGCTGCAATCGGGCAGTGATAAGATACTCAAGGCCATGAACCGTCACTACGACAAGGCAAGGTATCTGGATATCGTGCGCTATATCCGCGAAAAGATGCCGGATGCGGCACTTTCCTCGGATATCATTGTGGGATTCCCCGGGGAAACGGACGAGGATTTTGAGGACACCATGCAGATTTTGGACACCGTGCGCTTTGATATGCTGTTCTCGTTTATCTACTCGCCCAGAAAAGGCACACCCGCAGCAGAAATGGAGCAGGTAGACCCTAAGGTGACGGGTAAGAGATTTGACCGGTTGCTTGCGCTCCAACACGATATTGCGTTGGAGAAAAATCAGCCATTGGTTGGCAAGACCATTCGCGTGCTTTGCGACGGTCCGAGTAAAAACAACCCCGAGATTTATTCAGGCCGTGAGGAGGGCAACAAGATCGTGTTCTTCCACGCCGACCCTGAGGACACAGGCAAGTTTGTGGACGTCAAGATTGACAAGGCGGACGCTTTTGCTTTGTGGGGCGAAAAAGAATAATTGACAAGCGTTTTTCGCTCAAGATCCTTCGCAGCGCATTTTTCTGCTGTCATTCTCGAGCGCAGCGAAGAATCTTGCAGAAAAATGCTTGCTTGAGGATGACAGAGCGAAAAAACGCTTTTTGAGAATTGATTGAAATAAAAAGAAAAGAGGATAAAAATCATGGAAATTTTTGAACTGGCAGCACAGCTTGGCAAGGTGCTCAAAGAGGATGAAAGACTGGTACGCATGGCAAAGGCTAAGGAAGCGTACGAAAACGATATGGATCTGCGCACCTTAATGCGTGAATATCAGGTACAGCAGATCGCGCTGGAAAAAACGGCGGGTCAGAAGGACGTGGAGGCAAGATTTTTGGAAATGATCCAGAACCGCATCAACGAGCTTTATGATCAGATCGTGGCTCACCCCGTATACGTGGAGCTGGAGGCTGCGCAGAACGAGGTTAATACGCTTATGAATGCGGTCAACAATACCATTATGTTTGAGATCACGGGTGAAATGCCTTCATCTTGCACCCACGATTGTTCTACTTGCGGCGGAGGCTGCAGCCACTAAACGAAAGAAGTGAGGATAAGACCATGACTCCTATGATGGAGCAATATTTCGAGGTCAAAAATAAATACAAGGATCATTTACTGTTTTACCGCCTTGGCGACTTTTACGAGATGTTCTTTGACGATGCCATTACCGCCTCGCGTGAGTTGGAGCTGACGCTGACAGGCAGAGATTGCGGAGAAGCGGAGCGCGCACCCATGTGCGGTGTGCCGTTCCATTCGGCAGAAGGGTACATAGGCAGACTGATCGCCAAGGGCTATAAGGTGGCGATTTGCGAGCAGGTGGAGGATCCCGCCACCGCAAAGGGCTTGGTCAAGCGTGACGTGGTGCGTGTGGTAACGCCCGGTACGGTCATTGAGAGCGCGCTGCTCTCGGAGCAGAAGAATAACTATCTTTGCGCCATTTACGTGGGTGAATACGCCATCGGTGTGTGCTTTGCGGACGTTTCCACAGCACAGATCTGTGCGACGTCGTTTGACGGTGAACAGGCAGAAACAAGACTGTGCAACGAGCTTGCAACCTATGCGCCGCGTGAGGTGATCGCCAATCTTTCCCGCAAAGCGTTTCCCGAAACCGCTGCGTTTATAACAGACCGCCTGAATGCCGTGCTTGGCGATAATCAGCCGGGCAGATTTGAATATGCCGATGCGCTGGAGAGAGTCAAGGAGAGATTTGGCGAGAGCGTCAAGACGCGCGATGCAGCGGATAAGCCTTTGATCTGTGCTGTCGGTGCACTGATCGATTACATTTATGAAACGCAAAAGACCGAAACGCCTTATCTCAAGGAGCTGCAGGTCTATTCGGACGGACAGTATCTGGAGATGGACGCCAACACGCGCCGCAACTTGGAGCTGACAGAAACAATGCGTCAAAAAGAAAAGAAGGGCTCTTTGCTCTGGGTGCTGGACAAGACCAAGACCTCGCCCGGTGCAAGACTTTTGCGCAGCTGGGTAGAGCATCCGCTTCTTTCGGTAGGCACCATCTCCAGGCGACAGAGCGCAGTGGACGAGCTGTTTGGTAACTTCATGCTGCGCGAGGAGCTTTCCGAGCTGCTGGCAGGCGTGCTTGATTTAGAGAGATTGATGACCCGTATCGTGTACGGTACGGCTAATGCCAAGGATTTGCGCGCTGTTGCCAACACCGCGTCCGTGTTGCCCGAGGTCAAAAAGCTTTTGCAGACCTGCAAGAGTGAGGAGCTTTCCGCTATCTGTCGTGAGCTGGATCTCTTGGAGGATATTTGCGCAAAGATCAACGCAGGCATTTGCGAGGAACCGCCCTTTTCGGTGCGTGACGGCGGCATGATTGCCGATGGCTACAGCGCCGAGGTAGACGAGCTGCGCACCATTATGCGTGACGGCAAGCATTGGGTCGAGCAGACCGCTGCTGCCGAGCGAGAGCGCACGGGAATCAAGACGCTGAAGGTTGGCTACAACAAAGTGTTCGGTTACTATATTGAGGTCAGCAAATCCTTTATAGATCAGGTGCCGGCGCACTATATCCGCAAGCAGACCTTAGTGGGAGGTGAGCGCTACATCACCGATGAGCTCAAGGAAATGGAAGCCAAGATCCTGGGCGCGGGGGACCGTGTATGTGCTTTGGAATATGAGCTGTTCCAAGAGATTCGCGCATACGTGGCACAAAACAGTGAGCGTGTGCAGAAAACCGCTGCGCTGCTTGCCAAGACCGACGTATATTTATCACTTGCCACTGTGGCAGCACGCAACAAGTACGTGCGTCCCGAGGTGGATACGAGTGACGTGATAGAAATCAAGGATGGCCGCCATCCGGTGGTCGAGCAATTCGTCAAGGACACGTATTTCGTGCCGAACGATGCGCATTTGGATACCAAGAATAACCGTTTGATGCTGATCACGGGCCCCAACATGGCCGGTAAGTCTACTTATATGCGACAGGTGGCGCTGATCACGCTGATGGCGCAGATCGGCAGCTTTGTACCTGCAAACGAGGCACGCATTGGCATTGTGGATAAGATCTTTACCCGTGTGGGAGCATCGGATGACTTGGCTTCGGGACAATCTACCTTTATGCTGGAGATGACCGAGGTGGCATATATTCTGCAAAATGCTACGCAAAAGAGTCTGATTATTTATGACGAGGTTGGCCGCGGTACCTCTACCTTTGACGGCATGAGCATCGCGCGTGCCATTGTGGAGTATACGCACAGCCGCCGCATCGGTGCAAAGACCTTGTTTGCTACACACTATCATGAGCTGACCGTTATGGAGCAGGAGTTTGAGGGTGTGGTCAACTACAATATTGCCGCGAAAAAGCGCGGTGACAGCATTACTTTTTTGCGCAAGATCGTGCGCGGCTCTACCGACGACAGCTACGGCATTGAGGTTGCCAAGCTGGCAGGCTTGCCGAATGACGTGATCAAGCGCGCCAAGCAGGTGCTGCTCTCGGTTGAGCAGACCGCCAAGGCGCTCAGTACGGCCGAGCCTGCACAAAAGAAGGAGAGCGACGAGATCACCATCGAGGATCAGATCAACGACCAGGTGATCGAACAGCTCAAAAACGTGGATATCAACACGCTCTCGCCCTATGAGTGCATGACGCTTTTGTTTGATATCAAAAAAAGATTGATTTAATGGAGTAAGTATGGGTAAGATCAACGTGCTTTCCTTTGAGGTCGCCAACCTGATCGCTGCCGGTGAGGTGGTGGACAGGCCGGCATCGGCTATCAAGGAAATGATGGAAAATGCAATAGACGCAGGGGCGACACGCATCACCGTGGAGATTCAGAACGGCGGCGTGACCTTTATGCGCGTGTCGGATAACGGACACGGCATGCCGCCCGAGGATCTGCCCATGGCAATACGCAGACACGCGACCAGTAAGATCAGCGAGGCAGAGGATCTGGACGGTATTGCCACGCTGGGATTCCGCGGTGAGGCATTGGCTGCCATTGCGGCAGTTTCGCGCCTTCGCATTCTGTCCAAAACGCCCGACGCTGCGCTTGGCGCGCAAATGGACGTTGTGTGCGGTGAGATCGTGGACATTACCGAGCGCGGTTGTGCGGTCGGCACGACGGTCATCGCAGAGGACTTGTTTGCCAACGTGCCTGCCCGCCGAAAATTTCTCAAGCGTGACGTCACAGAGGCTATGGCCGTGAGTGCCAACGTGGAAAAAATCGCCCTCTCACATCCCGAGATTGCCTTTCGTTTGATCATTGACGGAAACGTCAAGCTGGAAACAGCCGGGGACGGTAGCTTGAAAAGTGCTATCTGGTCGGTGTTCGGTAAGGATTTCGCTACGAGATTGATTGAAGTGAACGGAGAATATGACGGCATTGCCGTCAAGGGATTTATCGGCCGTCCCGATAACGTGCGCCCCAACCGCAATTATCAGAATTTCTTTATCAATTCCCGCTATATCAAGAGTAAAACGGCCAGCGCAGCCATTGAGCAGGCGTTTACTTCATACTGCGCTCCCGAAAAGTTCCCGTGCTGCGTGTTGTTTATTGAGCTGAACCCTATGCGCGTGGACGTCAACGTGCATCCTGCCAAGCTGGAGGTCAAGTTTACCAACGAAAAGCCGGTCTTTGAGAGCGTGTATTACGCGGTCAGACAAGCGCTTGAACAAAATACCGCACGCCCCGAGCTGCAGATCCCCAAGCAAAAGCCGTCGGTTTCGGATGCTTTTACTTCGGTTGAGCGCGGTGAGTCGCTGAAAAAGCGGCAGATCAGTATGGATACTGCTGCAGCGGCTGCAACCACTCCCGCAAAGCCCCAAAAGGGACAAGCCTGGGAGCATCTGAGCGCACAAGAGTACGTGGAGCAATACATTCAGGGCAAAAAGCCCGAAAAACAGGCCTCCGCTCCGACATTCGTAGGGGCCGACGTCTCCGACGGCCCGAAAGCCGTTGCACCGATATCCGTAGGGGCCGACGTCCCCGACGGCCCGAAAACCGCCGCAGCGACATCCGTAGGGGCCGGTGTCCCTGACGGTCCGCAAGACATTGCAACCTCGTGCATCCCTCTGCCCACGCAGCCCGAGCGAGAGCCCACGCCAACAGCCGAAAAGGGAACCTACCGCTTGGTCGGTCAGGTGTTCAATGCGTATCTGATCGTAGAGATCGGGGAGAGAATGCTGCTGATCGATCAGCACGCAGCGCATGAGCGCATTCTGTTTGAGCAGCTCAAGGCCAATATGCATGCCAAGGAGGCCGCCTCGCAGCTGCTGATGCTGCCTGTTGAGGTTATGATGACCTCGGGTGAGGTGCAAACGCTGGGTGACTTCCGCGCAGAGCTTGAAGCGGTTGGCTTCAGCTTTTCCACAGGCCGCTTTACCGTGACCGTGGATGCGATTCCGGTGGGACTTGAAGCGGAGGCTGTTGCGCAAATGCTGCCCGTGATTGCCGAGAGATTGCAAAGCGCAACGGGCAATGCCTCTTTGACGCGTGATATCGTGTTTGAAAAGGCACTGTATCAGGGCGCATGTAAGGCTGCCATCAAAGCAGGGCGCGTGTACGCTCCCGAGCACCTTTCCTGGCTTGTCGATAAGCTCATGGAGCTTCCCGATATTACCTATTGTCCGCACGGCAGACCGGTGGCCATGGAAATGAGCAAGAAAAATCTTGACAGACAATTTGAAAGATCTTAAATAATATCAATAACAGGCGGCATCCTGTACTGATGCTTGCCGAAGAAAGGAACACAGCATTATGTTCGAACTGAAGAAACAAGAGGGAAGAGCGCGCAGAGGCGTGCTGCACACCCCTCATGGCGATATCCAAACGCCGGTATTTATGAACGTGGGTACCTGTGCCGCTATCAAGGGCGGCGTATCTACCGTGGAGCTCAAGACCATTGACTGTCAGGTTGAGCTCTCCAACACCTACCATCTGCACATCCGTCCCGGTGACAAGCTGATCCACGATATGGGCGGTTTGCACAAGTTCATGAACTGGGACAGACCGATCCTGACCGACTCGGGCGGATTCCAGGTCTTTTCCTTGTCCTCCTTGCGTAAGATCAAGGAAGAGGGTGTGTACTTTGCCTCGCACATCGACGGCAAGCGTATTTTTATGGGTCCCGAGGAGAGCATGCAGATCCAATCCAATCTTGCCTCCACCATAGCCATGGCGTTTGACGAGTGCGTGGAAAACCCCGCAACCTACGAATACGTCAAGCAATCCTCCGAGCGCACCATTCGTTGGCTGGCACGCTGCAAGGCAGAGATGCAGCGACTCAACAGCCTGCCCGAAACCATCAACAAGCAGCAGATGCTGTTTGGCATCAATCAGGGCGGCACGTACGAGGATCTGCGAATTGATAACATGCAGCGCATTGCAGAGCTTGATCTGGACGGATACGCCATCGGCGGTCTTGCCGTAGGCGAGAGTACCGAGGATATGTACCGCATCATTGATGCGGTCGAGCCGCATATGCCCAAGCATAAGCCCAGATACCTCATGGGCGTCGGCACGCCGTGTAACATCATCGAGGCGGTGCATCTGGGCGTTGACTTCTTTGACTGCGTCATGCCCTCGCGTAACGCCCGTCACGGTACGCTGTTTACCTGGGAGGGCAAGATGAGCGTGCTGAATGAGAAGTATGCACGTGACCCGCGTCCGATCGGTGTGACCTGCGACTGTCCCACCTGTCAGAACTACAGCCGTTCCTATATCCGTCACCTGATCAAGGCCAAGGAATCGCTTGGTATGCGCCTTGCCGTGCAGCATAACCTGTATTTCTACAATCAGCTCACGCGCCGCATCCGTGAGGCACTGGACGAGGGCAGATTTGAAGAATTTTATCAAAGATATCATATTGCTCTTGGCGAAAGGAATCCCGACTGATGATCCGTGCAGTCATTTTTGACAAGGACGGCACGCTGCACGATACCGAAAAGGTATATCACTGTGCGTGGCGCGCGGCAGCTGAGCAGATGGGCGTGCCAAACATTATGGAGTTCGTGGCTATCTGCACGGGCACCAATTTCACCAGAACTGCCGAGTTGTGGCAAGAGTTTTACGGTGACGCCTTCGCATTCCGTCCCTTCTGGGACTTGCGTAATGAGATTTACGACGGTATGATCGAGCGTGAGAGCGTGCCGATCAAGGCAGGTGCGTACGAGCTGCTCGACTACTTAAAGGACAACGGCTATAAGATCGGCCTTGCCACCTCTACCAACGCACCGCGCGTGGAGCGGCATTTGGTGCAATCCGACATGAAAAAATACTTTGACGCAGTGGTCACGGGAGATACCGTCACCCGCGGCAAGCCTGCGCCCGATATTTTCCTGATCGCAGCCGAGCGATTGGGCGTCGATCCTGCCGAATGCATGGGCGTGGAGGATTCGTTCAACGGTGTGCGTGCGGTTAAGGCTGCGGGCATGTATACGGTCATGGCACCCGATATGATCGCTCCGACACAAGAGATTTTATCGGTTGCAGACGCCTGTGTGGAGGATCTGCGACAGATTATTCCGATATTAAACAACATGAAAGGAAACTAAGATCATGATTGAAAAAAGACTTGCCGAGGAGATCCTTGGTATCGCGCTCTCCGGAGGCGGTGATTTTGCCGAGATCTACCAGGAACTGACGCAAAACGGCAATATCCGTATGGTGGACGGCAAAATTGAAGCCATTGGCGATAACGTGCTTTCCGGTGTGGGTATCCGTACCTTTATCGGCACGCAGACCGTTTATGCCACCACAACTGACATTACAAGAGAGGGACTGATTCGTTGTGCAAAGTCGGTTGCAGAAGCGGTCGGACAGGTCAAGGGAGCCATCTCCTTGCATCTTTGCGAGCGTATTTTCCCCAATATCCATCCTGTTACCACCGTACCCGCAAGTGCGGACATGAAGCATAAGATCGATCTGCTCAAGTTGGCATGCAACACCGCAAAGGACTACGATCAGAGCATCGTACAGGTTGCCGGTACGCTTCTGATGGTGGATCACTCGATCTTGGTTGCAAACTCCGAAGGACTTTATACTACCGACAGACATATCCGTACCCGTATGGCAGTCAATGCCGTTGCATCCAACGGACACGAGAACCAGTCCGGCTCCTGTGCACCCGGTCGCGGTATGGGACTTGAGGTGTTTGATCTGTTTTGCCCCGAGGACATCGGCCGCGAGGCAGCAAGACAGGCAGTTGTCAACCTGAATGCAAGCTATTGCCCCGCGGGCAAGATGACGGTTGCCATTGAAAACGGCTTTGGCGGTGTCATTTTCCACGAGGCTTGCGGACACTCACTTGAGGCTACCTCTGTTGCCATCGGTGCTTCGCAGATGGCAGGTAAGCTCGGTCAGATGATCGCCAACCCCAAAGTAACCGCCATCGACGACGGTACCATCCCGAACGCATGGGGCTCTGTCAATATTGACGATGAGGGTCACCCCACACAGCGCAACGTACTGATTGAGAACGGTGTGCTTAAGAGCTATATGGTAGACCGTCTGGGCTCTCGCCGTATGGGTCTGCCCATGACGGGCAACAGCCGCAGACAGGGCTACGAATACGAGCCTACCAGCCGTATGACCAACACCTTTATCGATAACGGCCCCGATAAGAATGAGGATATTATCGCATCCATCGAATACGGTCTGTACGCAAAAGAAATGGGCGGCGGTTCGGTCAATCCTTTGACCGGTGCGTTCAACTTCTCGGTTCGCGAGGGCTATATCGTACGCAACGGTAAGATCTGTGAGGCGGTACGCGGTGCATCGCTGATCGGTACGGGCTCTCAGATCCTCAAGGATATCGACATGGTCGGTCAGAATCTGGCAACCGGACAGGGCATGTGCGGCTCTTCCAGCGGCAGCGTACCCACCGACGTAGGACAGCCCCTGATCCGTGTATCCGAAATCACGGTCGGCGGCAGATGATAGGAGGCAGATATGGAACTTACTTTAGCGAAAAAGATAATCTTTGATGCCGCAAATGCTGCAGGCCTTGAAGAATATGAGATCTATTATATGAGCAGCTCCAGCCTTTCCGCAGAGGCACTTAAGGATTCCCTGAGCGGCTTTTCCTGCGGACAGGGCGGTGGCATCAGTCTGCGTTGCATGGTGGACGGCAAGATGGGTTATGCATCTACCGAGCTGTTCACCGAAGCGGAGCTGACCGATCTCGTACGCCGCGCATGTGATAATGCACGTTATATTGAAAAGGAAGACACCGCGCCCATTTTTGCGGGCTCCGAGAGCTATGCTACGCTTGATCTGCCCGAATTTACTCCTTTGAGCGCAGCAGATGCAAAGGCCATGACGCTGGATATGCAGAAGCAGATCTATGCCGCAAGCGAGAGCGTGACCGACGGTACGCAGGCGGCCTGCATGTCCTCCTCGACCGAGATCTATCTGTGCAATTCGCATGGCTTGGAGCTTTCCAACAGCATAGGTCTTTCCGGGATTTACGCCATGCCCATTATCAAGGTAGGCGAGGAGAGCGCGGACGCGTTTGAATTTGCACTTTGCTCGGATACCGAAAAGATCGCAACGCTTGCAAAGGCTGCAACCGATAAGGCGCTTGCCAAGATCGGTGCGGGCAGCGTGTCCTCGGGCAAGCACAATATCGTGATCGCAGGCTCGCAGATGCGCTCGATTCTGTCCGTGTTTGCAAGCGCGTTCTCGGCAAAGAACGCACAGCTCGGACTTTCCTTGCTGGCAGGCAAGGAAGGGGAGAAGATTGCCGCCGATTGCGTGAGCATCGTGGACGATCCCATGAGAGCGGGCGCGCCCGTACAAACGCACTTTGACGGTGAGGGCGTTGCGACCTATAAAAAGGATGTCGTCAAGGATGGTGTGCTGACCACGCTGCTCTACGACCTGACCACCGCTGCCAAGGCAGGCGTTGCTTCTACCGGAAACGGCATGCGCGGCTCGTATGCGTCGCAGGTCAACGTCGCCCCCTTTAACTTCAGCATCTGTCCCGGCACGCTTTCCGAGGACGAGCTGATCGCCAAGGCAGAGAACGGTATTTATATCACCGCGGTCAAGGGCTTGCACGCAGGTGCGGATGCCACCACGGGTGATTTCTCGATCGAGAGTGAGGGCTTTTTGATTGAGGGCGGCAAGAAGACCACTTACGTGCGCTCGTTTACCATCGCGGGCAACTTCTTTGAACTGTTGAAAAACATTGACAGCCTGTCCGATACGGTCGAATGGGGCATTCCCGGCGGCTTTACCGTGTTCGGCGCACCTGCTGTTCTGGTACGCGACATGAGCGTGGCAGGTAAGTAAACGGAAAACAGGAAAAGAAATATTGTAAAACCCGAGTCTTGCGAGTTCCAATGACCGCAAGGCTCGGGAATAATCAATTCATCAAACGCCGGAAGGGGAGAGTGCATGAACAAAAAGCAAAAAATCGTATTGATCATATTCTGCGCCTTACTTGCACTTTTATTGATCGGCGCTTTGATAGGGACTGTTGCAATGATTTTGTCGGGCAACGCCCATGGCTTGGCCGGCGAATGGCTGACCGGATACGTCAACGAGCTTCGTGAGAAGCAGGAATTGGAACAAATCGAGCGGGAATGGGAAAAAGTGATTCAAAATGAAAACAGCGATATTGCAAAAATTGTTATGAATTCTCACTCGCTTGATATAGTGTACAGCAGCAGTACGATACAACCGACGCGTTACGCAATCCTTACAGACGAAAAACAAATTGATTCGGTGATCGATATACTTTCCGATTACCAAATGGCTTGGGAAAACAGCCCCAAGACTGTGGATGAATTATCTTCATATAAGAGATCCAGAGTTTGGAAAAATGGAATCATCATAGAATTGTTTGATATGGAAAATAGATGTTTCATAAGATTGCTTGTATATGAGGATGGCATATGTGAGGTTGATTGGGATGCGGAGATCGTAAGCGACACGCATATAAAATGGAACAAGAGTGCTCGTGCGGTTGCTTCGGAGACACTTTACCAGTCCCTTGATGCATTGTTGAACGAATACGAATCATGACGAATTGTTGGCAAATAAAAATCCTTTCGTTCACAATAATGGCGAAATGATTTGTTATCGGGGCTGAAATTCTTTGATCTTTCTTTGATCATAGAGTTTTAGCCCTTTTTTACGTTGTGTTTTTTGGAAAATGTGCAATTCCTCTTGACAAAAACTGCATTTTTGTGTATAATAAAGTAAGTATTGTAAACTGCATGAAGTGTTTTTTGCTATACTGACATACAAAGAAAATGAAACAAAACAGAAAAAACAGAAAAGGAGGTGCACAAGAAAATGCTTTTCGAAAACCCGATTTTTTGGGTTTGCATTGCAGTAGTGGCTTTGGTTTGCATCGTCATCGGCGTTGTTGCAGGTATTCTGTACCGCAAAAAGATTGCCGAGCGCGTGATCGGTTCTGCTGAGCAGAAGGCGAAGGCTTTGGTCGAGGAAGGCCAGAAGCAGGCGGCTTCGGCACAGAAAGAAGCTTTGCTCTCCGCTAAGGAGGAAATTATGCGTCAGCGTAATGACTTCGAGCGTGAGATGAAGGAACGCAGAAATGAAGTTTCCCGCACTGAATCAAGACTTGCCAAGAAGGAAGAAACGCTTGAGAAAAAGACCGAACAGGTCGAACACAAGAGCGAGCAGCTTGATAAGAAGATCAAGGAAAACGAGCAGTTCCGTGAGTTGATCGCAGAGCAGCTGAAGATGCAAATGAACAAGCTGGAAACCATTGCAGGCTATTCCGCAGAGCAGGCCAAGGAAGAATTGGTTGCACGCGTGGAAAATGAGGCTAAGGAAGAAATTGCCAGACGCCTTGAGGAGCTTGAAGCACAGTACAAGGAAGATGCCGAGGAAAAGGCACGTGATATTATCACACTTGCCATTCAGCGTTATGCTTCCGATCAGGTTGCAGAGGTTACCATCTCGACCGTAGCGCTCCCCAATGACGACATGAAGGGACGAATTATCGGTAGAGAAGGCCGTAACATCCAGCAGCTTGAAAAGTTGACCGGCGTGGAGCTGATCGTGGACGATACCCCCGAAACCATCATTCTTTCGGGCTTTGATCCCGTTCGCCGCGAGGTCGCAAGATTGGCACTTGAGAAATTGATTGCAGACGGCAGAATCCATCCTACCCGTATCGAGGAAATGGTGGAAAAAGCCAAGAGAGAAGTCGAAACCGCAGTAAAGCAGGCAGGTGAACGCGCGATCTACGAGGTAGGTGTGCGCAACCTCAACCCCGAGCTTGTAAGACTTTTGGGTAGACTTCGTTACAGAACCAGTTACGGACAAAACGTACTCAAGCACTCCATTGAGGTTGCCTTCTTAGCGGGTGTTATGGCTGAAGAGCTTGGCGTGGATGCAACACTTGCACGTAGAGCAGGTCTGCTTCACGACATCGGTAAGGCCTTCCCGCAGGACGTTGAGGGTACCCACGTGCAGATCGGTGTAAATGCCGTCAAGAAGTACAAGGAGAGCCGTGAGGTCGTGCACGCGATCGAAGCACACCATAATGACGTTGAGCCCAAGACCGTGATCGCTTTCTTGGTACAGGCAGCTGACGCAATTTCGGCAGCAAGACCCGGTGCCCGTAGAGAGGACATGGAGAACTACATCAAGCGTCTTGAAAAGATCGAAGAGATTGCCAAATCCTTTGGCGGTGTTGACAAGGCGTATGCTATCCAAGCGGGTAGAGAGATTCGTGTCATGGTCAACCCCGAAACTGTCAGCGATGACAATATGAAGGTAGTTGCAAGAGAAATGGCCGAAAAGATTCAGAACGAGGTTCAGTATCCCGGTCAGATCAAGATCAACATCATTCGCGAAAGCCGCGTTGTGGATTACGCGAAGTAAATTCTTGCGCAAAGCGCAGGTATTCGCACTCAAAAAATATTGCAAAAAAGATTGCCCATAAGGGATTTTCATAGAGTTAATATAAATTCCCACAGCAGACAATCAGCGCGCTGTGTCGCGTTGCATACCATATATTTGATGAGAAAAGAGCAAAGGCATCACCGCTTGGGTGATGCCCTTGCTTTATCCGTATAAGCAAACGATAGATTGAAAAATCAACGAAAAATAGAAAATTATTGCAAATAATGCGATTTTTTATACAAGCAGAATTCTACAGCTCTTGACAAGCACAAGCTTATATGGTAAAATAAAGTATTAACATGGGTGAATGTGTGAACTGCACAGGTCACTCTTTGGAGGTTTACTATGAACAACAGTGAAAAGACAATGGACAAAATCGTTGCCCTGTGCAAAAACAGAGGCTTTATCTATCCCGGCTCCGAAATTTACGGTGGCCTTGCAAACTCCTGGGACTACGGCCCCTTGGGCGTTGAATTCAAGAATAATGTCAAAAAGGCTTGGTGGAAGAAATTCGTACAGGAATCCCGCTATAACGTAGGTCTTGACAGCGCGATCATCATGAATCCTCAGACTTGGGTTGCATCCGGCCACTTGGGCGGCTTTTCCGATCCTTTGATGGACTGCAAGGTTTGCCGCGCACGCCACAGAGCGGACAAGCTGATCGAGGATTACGCTTTCCAGAACGGCCTTGAGGACAATCCCGCAGGCTGGACTGATGACGAAATGATGGCTTATATCAAGGAAAAGCACATCTGCTGCCCCGATTGCGGATCGGGTGATTTTACCAACATCCGTAAGTTCAACCTGATGTTCAAGACCTTCATCGGCGTTACCGAGGAGTCTACCAATACGGTATATCTGCGTCCCGAGACCGCACAGGGTATCTTTGTGCAGTTCAAGAACGTAGCGCGCTCCGGCAGAAAGAAGATGCCCTTTGGCGTAGGTCAGATTGGTAAGTCTTTCCGTAACGAGATCACTCCCGGCAACTTCGTATTCCGTACCCGCGAATTCGAACAGATGGAACTTGAATTCTTCTGCAAGCCCGGCACCGACCTCGAATGGTTCAATTTCTGGAGAAACTACTGCGCAGAATGGCTCTACAACCTCGGCATGACCAAGGAAAACCTCCGTCTCCGCGACCATTCTCCCGAAGAACTCTGCTTCTACTCCAAGGGTACCACCGACATCGAATTCCTCTTCCCGTTCGGATGGGGCGAGCTCTGGGGCATTGCTGACCGTACCGACTACGACCTCACCCAGCATCAGAATGTTTCCGGCGAATCCATGGAATACTTTGATGCGGAAGCAAACGAAAAGTACATTCCCTACGTTGTCGAACCTTCCCTCGGCGCTGACCGTGTTGCCCTCGCATTCCTCTGCGACGCATACGACGAAGAAGTTCTCGACGCCGAAAAGAACGATGTGCGCGTGGTTCTCCATCTGCATCCTGCACTCGCTCCCGTCAAGGCTGCCGTTCTTCCCCTGTCCAAGAAGCTCTCCGACAAGGCTTCCGAACTCTACAACGACCTCGCAAAGAAGTTCACCTGTGACTTCGACGACGCAGGCTCCATCGGCAAGAGATACCGCCGTCAGGA
>JAFTLD010000082.1 GCA_017452945.1 Clostridia bacterium
AGGTATTTCTCCAGCACGTCCTCCATGATGTAGGTGCGCAGGTTACCGATATGCGCATAGTGATATACGGTAGGTCCGCAGGTATAAATGCTGACCTTACCCGGCTCGTGGGGCACGAATTCTTCTCTTTTATGTGAAAGTGAGTTATATAAAATCATTGTATAATACCATCCTTATTTCGTAGTCTGAATCATACGTGCGAGCGTGCGGGCTGCGCCCAGCGTGTCGGCAGCAAGCTGCTCGCGCGTTTTGTCATACATGGGCAGATGCGAGGTCTTGGTTTCAAAATCAAGCACTCCCTCGTATCCTACGGTGCAAAGACCGCGCACAACGTCAGCCCAGTCGATCTCGCCCGTCATGGGCACAAGATGCGAATCCTCTCCGCGATTGTCGTGCAGGTGCACAAGTGCAAGCGTTGCGCCCAGCAGCTCGATCTCATGGGATTGCACAAGCCCCGCGGTGTGCGCGTGACCCGTATCCCAGCAGGTGGAGAGGTTCAGTTTATTGGCAATGGCCTTGATCTCCACAGCCCGACATCCGTACAGGTGGTCGTGTTGGCTTTCCTTGACGCTTGCCATATTCTCCACCGCAAGCACCACACCGCGCTTGGCAGCAAGCTCGCAGAGCGGAGCGAGATAGGCAAGGTTTTCGGCAAACCAATCCTGCTTTGAGGTGCGACCCGAGTGACGCGCGATGGGGTGAATGACCGCTGTGGGAATGCCCATCAAGGCAGCGGCCTCAATTCCCCTTGCCTGCTCGCGCGCAAAGCGCTGCATGGCTGCCTTATCATCGGGGCTTGGCATATAGAAAGGCAGGTGGCAAACAGGCAGCGACACACCCAGCGCGGCAGCGCGCGAGGCGGCGGCATACAGCACGCTTTGCCAAGCGTCATCCAGCTGTGCGATATTTTCCAGCGACACGTCAGCAGCCGCAAAGCCGCAATTATGCAGATTCTGCAGCGATGCCGAGAGCGAATAACGGCCATCGGGGCACCAACCGTAAAAACGGGTTGGCACGCAAGGCGTAAAAGGCTTTACATGCATAGCACCTTTCCTTTCTGATACTTGATACTTCATCATATTATTATATCAAATCCCATAGCGTTTGTCAACTGTAAGGAACAAGTCGTTACGAAAGTTTTTGATCACTTCCCCCAAACAGACCACTCTCACAGGATGAAAGTTTTCGCCCGCCTTTTTCAAAAGGCGGAGGGGTTCGGGGCAGAGCCCCGCATAACGCCATTTCAATTCGCGCAGCGAATTACTGGTTCATTTCTTTGCGGCTATTTGCTCAAAGAAAGAACGGATAGAAATTTCTCAATGTAGCGCGTCCAAAACCATTGCGTTCTTTTCTTTGACACCGCCGGCACAAAGAAAAGAACCATTATTTGCAAGCAAATGAAACGCCGAGAAAATTTCGCGCTCTGCGGGCGCGACTTGGGGCGCTGCCCCAAGTCCCCGCGAGCCTTTGAAAAGGCTCGAGCGAAACTTTCACAAGTGAGTTATCCGTATGATGATCGGGGCTGAAGCGTCTGCGTCAGCCCCGAAGCGTCAATGATTATCGAATTCTCTCTCCAAGAGGCGTATCCTCCGCAAGGAATACGACACGGACAGTTTCCTCGCCGCTTGCTAAGATCATGCCGTTGGACTCAATGCCGCAAAGCGTTGCGGGCTTCAAGTTTGCAACCAGAATGATCTTCTTTCCGATCAGAGCGTCCGGCTCGTACCACTTGGCAATGCCCGAAACGACCTGTCTTTGCTCATAACCCAGATCCACGGTCAGCTTTAAGAGCTTCTTTGCCTTCGGAACCTTTTCGCAGGTCAGAATTTTTGCCGAACGCAGCTCTACGTTCATAAACGCGTCAATGCCGATGAGCGCACAGCCTTCGGGCTTTTCCACCGCGGGCTCGGGAGCATTCTTGGCAGCCTCTGCCTCCTGCTCCTTGGCGATCTCTTCCAGCTTCTTTGCCTCGTCCACTCTTGCAAACAGCACCTTGGAATCGGCAACCTCGCTGCCTGCCACGATACCGCAGAACTTATCCTCTGCACCAATGGTCTCAAAGCTGCGTGCCTGTGCGTTGAGCATACCAAGCACCTCGTCAGCAGTTCCGGGCAGCAAAGGCAACAGCATAACAGCGCCCCAACGGATGGCCTCAAGCAGGTTGTACATCACAGTGCCGAGTCTTTCCTTGTTGGCTTCGTCCTTTGCCAGCGTCCAGGGAGTGGTCTCATCAATATACTTGTTCGCTCTGCCGAACAGATCAAATACGGCAGAAACAGCGTCTGCTATGTGGTAAGAATCCATGCAGGAAATATACCTGTTGTAACACTCCACGCAGGTATTGATCAGATCCTTGTCAATCTCGTTGTACTCCGCAGGAGCAACCACCTGCTTTGCAAAATACTTTTTCTGCATATCAAGGGTACGCTTGACAAGGTTGCCGAGGTTGTTGACAAGGTCGGTGTTGAATCTCTTGATGACGTTATCGTAGGTGATGGTGCCGTCAGCGTTGAAGGGCATCTCGGCTAAAGCATAGTGACGCACACCGTCCACACCGAAGTGCTCGGCCAGCTTGTCCGCGTAGATCACGTTACCGCGCGACTTGGACATCTTTTCAATGCCTGCGATAAACCAGGGATGTGCAAACACCTGCTTGGGCAACGGCAGATCCAGCGCCATCAGGAAAATAGGCCAGTAGATGGTATGGAATCTCAAAATATCCTTACCGATCATATGCACGTCGCAGGGCCAGAGCTTTTTGAACTGCTCGCTCTGCTCCTCGAAGGACTTATCGGGATCGTAACCGATGGCGGTGATATAGTTGGTCAGCGCGTCCAGCCACACGTAGATCACGTGCTTGGGGTCAAACGTGGGAACGCCCCAAGTAAAGGAGGTTCTGGAAACGCACAGATCCTGCAGGCCACCTTCGACCTTAAGGAAGTTGTTGACCATTTCCTTCTTTCTGGACTCGGGCCAGATAAATTCGGGGTTGTCCTCAATGTGCTTGATCAGTCTGTCGGCATACTTGCTCATCTTGAAGAAGTAAGCTTCTTCGGTTGCCTTGACCAGTTCTCTGCCGCATTCGGGGCATTTGCCGTCGGTCACCTGAGAATCGGTGTAAAACGACTCGTCGGGCGTGCAGTACCAGCCCTCATAGTATCCCTTATAAATATCGCCCTGATCGTAGAAGCGCTTGAAGATCTTGGTAACAGCTGCTACGTGATAGTCGTCGGTGGTACGGATGAAGTGGTCATAACTTGCACCCATGCCGTCAAAAATCGCCTTGATCTCACCTGCAACGCCATCCACGTATTTTTGAGGCGTTACGCCTGCCTCCTTGGCGCAGTTCTCGATCTTCTGACCGTGCTCGTCGGTACCCGTGCAGAAGAAAACGTCATAGCCACGTTCTCTTTTGTAGCGGGCAACAGCGTCGGTCATAATGATCTCGTAGGTGTTGCCGAAGTGCGGCTTTTTGGATGCGTACGCAATCGCGGTCGTGATATAAAACTTGGGTTTTTGTTGATTCATGTCAGTATCCTCTTGTTAATTTATGGTTTGTTTTTTAATTCTTCATTTATTTCCTGTTCTGTTATCAAATAATCACAGGAATATTGGTGGCAAAGAAGCATATACGGAATGGTGTCGATCACGGCAAACGCACCCACGGTTGCAACCGAGAGAGCAAGCCAGCCCCAAAAGCTTACGTGGTAGAAAAAGAGACCGAATCCCGTTCCCTTGCGCACCTCCTTCATACGTGCGCGTGAAAGCGTCAGCGGCATGCCGCGCAGCATGTACACGCAGGTCAGAGCCCTGCCGCGAAGCAGCAAAAGCATCAGAACAAACAGCACCGCCGAGATCGCTAAAAGCACGACCGCAAAAAACAGCTGCAAGACAATCATTGCACCGGGTATTTCTTCATAGGAAAAGCCGGTCAGAGCGATCAGAGCCAAAACCAAAATGGGGATGAGCATCAGCAGCGGGAGCAACGCGTACACACCGATCTTCAGAAACAAAAAATATTTTCCAAAGGAGGAGAACGCAGCAAAAACGTCCCTGCCGCTGACCGTTTTTCCTTGGTATATCGTATGTGCAGTATGCAAAACGCCCACGCCGAGCGGGATCAGCACAAGCAAAAGCAGCACCAGCATAAGGCCGTATGAAGCCAGCAGCAGTCCCATGACAAGCGGACTTGGCTGCTCGGTAAAGAGCGAGGCATCCGAAGCATACACGATGCTGCCGCCAAACAGGAACACAGCACCTGCAGATGCAATCCATATCACAATGGCCATGATCAGCCACATGCGATTGTTGTCCGTATCCAACAACACTCTTGCACGGTACTTGCAGTAGCGCGTGTAATCCATTTCTGCAGAAAATCCGGAGCTTATCACAAAGGTATCTCCCTTCCGCCCTTGAACACACGGCAAAGCTTGAAATCACCGTCCAAAAGCAGCAGATCCGCGCGTCTGCCGGGGGCTACGTCACCGATCTCGGCATCAAGCCCGATCGCCTTGGCAGGTGCAGCCGTAGCAGCGTACAGCGCTTGTCCGAACGGAATACCCGCAAAAGCAGCAAGATTTCTGACACCGTCCAAAAGGTGCAGCGTACTGCCCGCGATCGCACCGTCGTGCGTCACAGCGCGGCCGTTCTTGACAGTTACGGGCATACCCGCAATGCTGTATTCGCCGTCTGCGCAATCCGTGGCCTCCATCGAGTCGGTGATCAGCACCAGCTTTTCTTTTTTGTTGCGGTAAGCCAGCGCAACCATTTCAGGAGAAACGTGTACACCGTCCACGATCAGCTCGGCATACGCGTCCGAGTCAAACGCAGCGCACACAGCACCACCATCGCGGTGATGCAAGGGCGGCATGGCGTTGAACAGATGCGTAAAGCAGCTCACACCGCGAGAGATGGCAAGCTTTGCCTGCGCATAATCGGCGGTCGTGTGTGCAAGCCCTAACGTCGCACCCATAGAAAGCGCGCGTGCGGCAAACGCACCGTCCGCGTCCAGCTCAAAGGCTGCGCTGACGTGTACGGCACCCCGAGCACCGTCCAGCATTTTTTCCAACTCATCCGGATCGGGAGCAGCCAGCAGATGCGGTGCATGCGCACCTCTCTTGGCAGGATTGAGATATCTGCCCTCCAGATGCACACCGCAGAACACGCCGCTGTCCTTCCCCGAGCCCATTATATCCGAGATATGGCTAACCGCCATTTGCATCTCATCAAGAGTTCCGGACGCCAAGGTAGGCATCACGCTCGTCACACCGCCGCGCAGATAAGCGCGTGCCATCTCGGCCAATTTGTCGGGAGCGGCAGTCAAAAAATCTCCTCCGACGATCCCGTGCGTATGCATATCCACAAGGCCGGGGGCAAGGTACATTCCTTCTCCGTCGATCACTTGCGCGTCGGCCGCATCCGGCAATATCTCCCCTTCGGGATACACGCCGCAGATCACGCCGTCCTCGGCATATACCGCGCCTGCAAAAAAGCGCATACTGCCGCTGTGATATACGTTAACGTTTTTCAGTAACAGCTTCACAGCACGATCCTCCTTGTGTTACACATAATACTCCATGTTCATTATAGCAGAGTTTTTCCCGTTTTACAAGAGGGATAGAACATTTTTTGCCAAAAACTTATTTTGAAAGCCCAAATTTCACAACGACATTTATCTTTGGGCGGTTTGACCAACGCACGTCGCACCTGACAAGATTTTCACAAAGTTTCAATTGTTATTTTTTTGTCATTTCGTTGTTAAATTTTTAACCGAACGAATGAAAGTTATATAATTAAATGTAGGAATTATGCGATTTTTTGCGTAAAATTTTGACAAATTTTTGTCAGTGGTAATTTTCCATAAAAATGACGGATAAATTTTATGAAAAATTCGGAAATAAAACTTTTTGCATACGTATTGCAATTATCTGCCGTATTTGATATAATATATTTGAATAAGATTTATTTTTTCTCAGGAGGAAATTCTATGAAGATTCTGGTCGTCAATGCCGGAAGCTCGTCGCTCAAGTATCAGCTCTTTGATATGGACGAGCACCTGGTTCTTGCCAAAGGTCTTTGCGAAAAGATCGGCCTGAGCGGCGCGATCACGCACAAGCGTCCCGGCAAGGCAACGTATGAGGCGGACTACCCCATGCCCACCCACAACGAAGCCATTGCTCTGGTACTCAAGCTGCTGACCGATGCCGAATGGGGCGTCATCGCAGACATCAGTGAGATCACCGCTGTCGGTCACCGCTTCGCTCACGGCGGCAAAATCAAGCAATCCTGCATCCTGGGTGATGAAGAGATGAACTACATCGAATCCATCATTCCCATCAATCCTTTGCACGGACCTCCCGCAATCAAGGGAGTGAACGCCTGCAAGGCTCTGATGCCCGGTGTTCCCATGGTCGGCGTTTTCGACACGTCGTTCTACAGCACCGTTGAGGAAAAGGCATATATCTATGCACTGCCCTACGAGTGGTACGAGAAGTACGGCGTTCGCCGTTACGGCTTCCACGGCACCTCCCACCGTTACGTCGCTGCTGAGGCAGCCAAGTTTGTGGGCAAGCCGATCGAAGAGATCAAAATCATTACCTGTCACATCGGCTCCGGTTCTTCCATCTCTGCTGTCAAGTACGGCAAGGCAGTTGACACCTCCATGGGCTTTACCCCTCAGGAAGGTCTGCCTATGGGTACCCGCTGCGGCACCATCGACCCCTCGATCATTGAGTATATCTGCACCAATTCCGGCATGAGCGTTAAGGAAGTCAATGATGCGCTCAACAAGAAGTCCGGTCTGCTGGGCGTTTCCGGTGTTTCCAACGACGCGCGTTACGTTTGGGACGCTGCCGAGGCAGGCAACCACCGTGCTCAGCTTGCACTCGACGTACTGGCTCACAGCGCAAAGAAGATCATCGGCTCTTACGCTGCAGTGATGAACGGCGTAGACGTCATCGTCTTCACCGCAGGCATGGGCGAGAACGATGCCCGCATCAGAGAGTGCATCGCAACCGATATGGAATATCTGGGCGTTGAGTTCGATAAGGACGCAAACACCAATTTCACCCGCGGTGTTCCCTGCGAGATCTCCGCAAAGGGCTCCAAGACAAAGGTTCTGGTCATCCCCACCGACGAAGAGTTCATGATCGCAAAGGATACCGAGGCTCTGGTCAAGTAATTTTCGTCCCCCACGGCGGCGTCCGCGTGCCGCTGACTTACATAGAATTAAATTTATTGAAAGGATACAAAAACTATGGCTCAATCACCTTTTGAAATCAAAAAAGAAATCTGCGACATCGGTAAGAGAATTTACGATCACGGTTTCGTAGCAGCAAACGACGGTAACATCTCCGTCAAGGTAGGCCCCAACGAGTACTACTGCACTCCCACCGGCGTATCCAAGGGCTACATGACCCCCGATATGATCATCCGTATCGATGGCGACGGCAACAAGATCGACGGCAGACTTAACCCCTCCTCCGAGATCAAGATGCACATGAGAGTCTACAAGGAAAGACCCGACGTTAACGCAGTTGTTCACGCTCACCCCCCTGTAGCTACCGCTTTCACGGTTGCAGGCGTAGAGCTTGACCAGTACATCCTGCCCGAGGCTATTCTGACCATCGGTAACGTTCCTACCTGTGACTACGGTATGCCCTCCACCATGGAGATTCCGGACTCCCTGATGCCTTACATCCAGAAGCACGACGCATTCCTGCTCAAGAACCACGGTGCTCTGACCGTTGGTAACACTCTGCTGCGCGCTTGCTTCACCATGGAAGAGGTTGAGTTCAACGCAAAGATCAACCTGTACGCTCGTCAGATCGGTGCAGGCGCAAACAGCCGCATCGACGAGATCTCTTGCGAAGAGCTCGAGAGACTCATGGAGCTGCGTAAGAAGATGGGTCTGCCCGGCAAGCACCCCGGCTGCCAGAAGTGCAAGAACCTCGGCACCGCTAACTGCCGCTGCAAGGATAACGTAAAGGCTTCCGCTGACTGTGCTGACGCAGCACTGGTTGCTGAGATCACCAAGAAGGTTCTCGCTTCTCTGGGTAAGTAATTCTTCCCGGACGAAGAATTTACCGAAAGGAGAGTAAGAACGGTGGCTATTAACTGGACCGAAGCGCAAATTGCCGAGGTAGTATCCAAGGTACTGGCGCAGGTGCAATCCCCCGCTCAAAGCTCCGATAAGGAATGGGACAGCACCCAGTATCACGGCAGACGCCTGATCGGTGTTTATGACACCATGGAAGAGGCGATCGCCGCTGCTGAAGCAGGCTACAAGGCCATTCGTGCCATGAGCGTTGCGCAAAGAGAAAAACTGATTACAACCATTCGCGAGTACACTCGCGCAGAAGCTCCCGCCATGGCGGCTCTCGGTGTTGCCGAGACCAAGATGGGCCGCGTGGAGCATAAGGTCGCAAAGCACATTCTGGTCGCTGACAAGACCCCCGGCACCGAGGACATCGTTGCCGAGGCAAAGACCGGCGACTGTGGCCTGACTTTGACAGAACGTGCGCCCTTCGGAGTTGTCGGTGCGATCACTCCCTCCACCAACCCCTCCGAAACCGTCATCTGTAACTCTATGGGTATGATCGCCGCAGGTAACGGTGTCGTATTCAACCCCCACCCCGGTGCCATTGCAACCTCCAACTACGCAGTTGACCTTGTCAACCGTGCAGTTCACGCTGCAGGCGGCCCCGAAATTCTGGTTGCTTCCGTCAAGAAGCCCACGCTTGATACCGCAAACGTGATGTACAAGCATCCCGCTATCCGCCTGCTGGTCTGCACCGGCGGCCCCGGTGTTGTCAAGGCTGTGCTTGCTTCGGGCAAGAAGGCAATCGGTGCAGGTGCGGATAACCCCCCTGTTATCGTTGACGATACTGCCGACATCGAAAAGGCAGCCAAGGATATCATCGACGGCTGCACCTTCGACAACAACCTTCCCTGCATTGCCGAAAAGGAAGTCTTCGTCTTTGACAACGTCGCTGACAGACTGATCGACGGCATGCTGAAGAACGGATGCTACAAGCTCACCCGCGCACAGGCAGACGCGCTTGTTAAGGTGGTGCTTGACGAAAAGACCAACCCCAAGACCGGTAAGACCTCTTTGGTGGTCAACCGCGATTGCGTAGGTCGTGACGCCCGCGTCATTCTCGCCAAGATCGGCATCAACGTCGGTCCCGAGATCCGCTGCGCCATTGCCGAGGTCGATTTCGACCATCCCTTCGTACAGGAAGAGCTCATGATGCCCATTCTGGGTATCGTCCGCGTCAAGAACATTGACGAGGCAATCGATCTGGCGGTCAAGGCTGAGCATGGTAATCGTCACACGGCTCACATGCACTCCAAGAATATTGACAACCTTTCCAGATTTGCAAAGGCTGTCGAGACCACCATTTTCGTGAAAAACGCGCCCTCGTATGCGGGCATCGGATTTGGCGGTGAAGGTCACACCACTTTCACCATTGCAGGTCCGACCGGTGAAGGTATCACTTCCGCAAGAAGCTTTACCAGACTCCGCCGCTGCGTCATGGCAGACCATTTCAGAATCATTTAACAAATACGCAGAAAGGAAAGAAACTACATGGACTATTCTGCTTCTCAAATCGAAAGCATCGTCCGTCAGGTCCTTGAGGGCATGAACGGCGGTCAGAAGCATGAGTGCAAGTGTGGCGGTAACTGCAAATGCGGCGGCCACGGCCATCACGGTGCGCTCCCCAAGACCGCTCACGTAGCCCTTCTGACAGGCGAAAAGAAAATTGAAGTCAAGGAATACCCCATCCCCGAGCTGGGTGATGACGACATCCTCGTTAAGGTAGAGGGTGCGGGTGTTTGCGGCACAGACGTTCACGAGTGGAAATCCGACCCCTTCGGTCTGATCCCCGTAACGCTTGGCCACGAGGGTACGGGCGAGGTCGTCGCTGTCGGTAAGAACGTTAAGTTCGATACCGCAGGCAAGCCGATCGGCGTTGGCGACAAGATCGTTACCTCGGTTATCAGCTGCGGTGAATGCTATGCATGCCGCATGGTCCCCGGCAGAACCAATCTCTGCGACAAGCAGGGTGTATTCGGTCTGATCGGTGACAAGCCCGACGACCACCTCAACGGTTGGTTCGCTGATTACATGGTAATCAAGGGCGGCAGAGGCGTGACCTACTTCCAGGTCAACGACCTCAACCTCAATCAGAGAATGCTGCTTGAGCTGGCTTGCGTTTGCGTACACGCTCTGGAGCGTGCGCAGTCCACGGGCCTGATCAAGTTCGGCTCCAAGGTACTGCTGCAGGGCTGCGGCCCCGTAGGCTTGATGATGATCTGCGTGCTCCGTGCTGCAGGTGTAAACCACATCATCGCTGTAGACGGTAATGAAGACCGTCTGAAGTTCGCTCAGAAGCTGGGTGCCAAGACCACCGTTTGCTTCCGCAGACCCGACGAAGACACTCTTGAAAAGAGAGTTGCCAAGGTCAAGGCAGTTGCTAACGACGTAGGCGTTGACTTCGCATTCCAGTGCACCGGTGCTCCCGTGGCTGCTGCTGATATCTTCAGCTACATCCGTCGCGGTGGCGGTATGTGTGAAATGGGCTTCTTCGTCAACAATGGCGAGTACTCCATCAACCCCCACTTTGCAATGTGCAACAAGGAAATCAACATCGTAGGCTCCTGGGACTACAGTGCCGAGGATTATCCCACGACCATGGCTTTCCTGCACCAGTGCAAGGAAATGAACATTCCGATCGAAGATCTGATCACGCACTCCTTCCCGCTCGATAAGATGAACGAGGCTATGGAGACCAACGTGGCTCAGAAGGGCATCAAGATCTGCTACATTGCAGACTGATAAGGAGTTGACGAAATGGCAGCTCTCGGAATGATCGAGGTATACGGCTTTACGACATCCATCATCGTTGCCGACGTCGTGGCAAAAACTTCCGACGTCAAGGTAGTGGCTATCGACCGTAACAAGCCCGCCAACGCAGATAAATGCGAGGTGCCGCTGGTTATGGTAGTCAAGTTCATGGGTGATCCTTCTGCCGTCCAGGCAGCTCACGACAGAGGCGTGGACGAGGCTAAGAAGAGAAACCTGTATATTACGTCCAAGATCATCGCAGGACTTGATCCCTCGGTTGAGTGGTTCGCTCACCTGACCGCAACGGGTCGCGACAAGCTCCGTTACCCTAAAACTGCAAAAGAGGCACCGGCTGCCGAGGAAAAGCCGGCTGCTCCCAAAAAAGCTTCCTCGAAGAAAAACAGTTAATAATTTATTAAGGAGATAACAAATTATGAAACTCGCACTTGGTATGGTTGAGACCAGAGGTCTCGTAGCTGCTATCGAAGCAGCTGATGCAATGGTTAAGGCTGCTAACGTAACTCTGATCGGCTCCGAGAAGATCGGTTCCGGTTTGGTAAGCGTCATGGTTCGTGGCGACGTCGGCGCTGTAAAGTCTGCTGTTGAAGCAGGCGGTGCTGCTGCTTGCCGTCTTGGCGAAGTTGTCGCTACTCACGTTATTCCCGCTCCTCACGACGATGTTGAGCTGCTTCTCCCCAAGCTGGGCTAATTTAATACCCAAACGCTAAAAGGTACGTAAATCATGGAAGCAATCGCGTTGCTCGAGGTACAGGCGATGGTCACTGCCATCGTAGGTCTTGACGCAATGGTCAAGGCTGCCAATGTAAAACTGATTCATGTCGAGAAACGCCTGGGTGGCAGACTTGTCACGGTTGTGGTCGAAGGCTCGGTATCCGCTGTCACTGCGGCAGCGGAAGCCGGTGCCAAGGCAGCAGCAGAGGTTGGCAACGTCAAGCTCTGTGAGGTCATTGCCCGCCCCCATCCCGACATCATGAAGTTTTTGAAGACCGATTCCCTGTAAGACACGGGAACGGCACACACAAATTGATTAATAAAAAATAATTATTTACATTTTAGGAGGATTTTAAAATGGAAGCTCTTGGTATGGTTGAAACCAGAGGTCTGGTAGCTGCAATTGAGGCAGCTGATGCAATGGTAAAGGCTGCAAACGTTGTTCTGATCGGCTCTGAGAAGATCGGTTCCGGTTTGGTAAGCGTTATGGTTCGTGGCGACGTTGGCGCTGTTAAGGCTGCTGTTGAAGCAGGCGGTGCAGCTGCTTGCCGTCTTGGCGAGGTTGTTGCAACCCACGTGATTCCCAGACCCCACGCTGACGTTGAAAAGCTGCTGCCCAAGATCGGCTAATTCAAAATTAACCGCATTTAAGGCAGTCCTCGGAAGGGCGATCCGTCGCCCTTCCGAGAACCCCAAAATATTTGCGCATATGAGTGCATTTGCAAAAAATGTACCGATATGTGTAAATATGTGACCGCCCACGGGCGGAATTCAAGATAAGAAAGAGGAACAGTTATGGCAATCAACAGCAATGACATCGCTGCAATCGTCAAAAAAGTGATCGCAGAAATGGATACCGGCGCCGCTGACGCAGGCATTCCCGTAGGTATCTCCAACAGACATATTCACCTGTCCAAGCAGGATCTGGAAACTCTGTTTGGCGCAGGCTACGAGCTGACTCCCATCAAGGATCTCTCCCAGCCCGGCCAGTATGCTTGCAAGGAAACCCTGACGCTGATCGGCCCTTCCATGCGCCCCATTGAAAACGTGCGCGTGCTCGGTCCCGTTCGTAAGGCATCTCAGGTCGAGATCTCTCTGACCGATTCCTTCGTGCTCAAGGTCAAGCCTCCCGTACGCGAATCCGGTGACATTGCAGGCTCTTCTCCTATCACTATTGTCGGCCCTAAGGGTATCGTCACGCTCAAGGAAGGCTGCATCATTGCCAACCGCCATATCCATATGCACACCAGCGATGCCGTCAAGTACGGTGTCAAGGACGGAGATTACATTGACGTAGACGCACTGGAAGGCACAAGAAAGACCAGATGGTACGGTGTACAGGTGCGCGTACGCGACGATTTCGCACTCGAAATGCACGTGGATACCGATGATGCCAACGCAGTCGGCTACAAGAACGGCTACAAAGTCACAGTCGTCAAGAACTGATTCTCGGAGGTTATTATGGTAAAAGGTAAGGTAGTGGGAACCATCGTTTCCACCAATAAGTTTGATTCTCTGCGCGGCTTCAAATTTTTGGAGGTGCAGATCATTGAAAAGGACACTTTGACCGACAGATTCATGGTCGCGGTGGATAAAACCATCAGCGCAGGCATCGGTGAGGAGGTTTTGATCGTAACCGGCAGCAGCGCACGCGTTGCCGCAGGCAGCGAATACTCCCCCGTGGACGCCGTCATCGTCGGCGTCATTGATAAGCCCACAGACTGATCGCCGCAGAGTCCTCTCGGCGTAACCCCCATTTTTAGTTAAGGAATTATTGTTATGCCCGAATTGAAATTAAAATCCATACTGCAAAAGAACGGTGTGGTCGGCGCAGGCGGTGCGGGTTTCCCTTCATATGCCAAGCTGACTGAAGGAGCCGATCTGTTGGTCATCAACTGCATCGAATGCGAGCCCTTAATGTATACCGACTACGAACTGGTGCGTGAAAAGCTGCCCGAGGTGGTTCAAGGCGCACAGTTAGTCATGGAGCACACCAATATCAAGCGTGCGGTCCTTGCAATCAAGGAGTACCGTGCCATGACTTTGGGACTTGCCGACAATCAGGAGCTTGCTCCCGGAATCTGCGTCAAGACCGTTCCCAATATTTACCCCATGGGTGACGAGATCAATCTGATCTATCAGGTCACCGGCAGACTGATCAAGCCGGGTAACCTGCCTATCACCCAAGGCGTCATCGTATATAACTGTGAAACAGTTTTCAATATCCGTAATGCCGTACACGAAAATATGCCCGTCATCACCAAATGGCTGACCATTGGCGGTGATATTCCCGAGGCATATACGGTCAAAGTGCCTGTTGGTATGCGTATCTCTGACGTACTGAAGGCAATCAACGTGACAGTCCCCAAGAATTACGTCATGTTTGACGGCGGCCCTTCAATGGGTATCATCAAAAATCCCGCTTCGGACGTTGTAGTCAAAACCACCAAGGCGCTGATCATCGTACCCGACAATATCCCTGCCGTGGTGCAAAAGCAACGCACACTGGAGCAGAATCTGCGTCTGGCAGCATCAACCTGCTGTTCCTGCACGCGCTGCACCGACCTTTGCCCCAGACACCTGTTAGGCTACCCACTCGAGCCGCATAAGCTGATCCGAGCAGGCCTTTATCCGGCACAGGAAACACCCGAGCTGATCCGTACTGCAAGCCTTTGCTGCAGCTGCGATATCTGCGGCACGTTCTCTTGCTGCCAGGGTATCTCGCCCATGATGGTCATCAAGGAATACAAAAAGATCCTTGCCGAAAAAGGCATGAAATACATAGCTGCTCCCGGACAGGAATTTACGCCTGCTGACAATCGTGACAGCTGTATGTTGGTTTCCCAAAAGTGGAAGGAAGTGTTGGGCGTTGCCAAGTTTGATAAGCACCCCACCTATATTCCCAAGGATCTGACCGCAGATAAAGTAGAGATCCGCATGGCACAGCACATCGGTGTCCCCTCGGTTCCCTGTGTGGCCGTTGGCGACAAGGTAACAGTCGGACAGATGATCGCAACCGCAGGCCCCGGTCTCTCGGTTCCCCAATACGCATCGATCACAGGCTCGGTTACTTACGTAGACGACGCCAAGATCATCATTGAAGCATGAATTTAACATAAGTAGGTATAGATATGTATCAAGCAATCGGAATTATTGAACTCAAAAGCATTGCACAGGGCGTTGAGGCTACCGACGCGGCTCTGAAGAGCGCAGGCGTAACCTTGATCTCTGCACACGCCGCATGTCCCGGTAAGTTTGAAATCATTCTCACCGGTGCGATCGCGGACGTTACCGCTGCTATCGAACATGTCAAGGGCAGATTTGACCAAAAGCTGATCGATTCCAGCATTATGGGCCGTATCGACCCGGCTGTTGTTGCAGCAATGTTCGGTACGCAGGCAGCTCCCAAGTCGGGCAGCCTTGGCGTGATCGAAACCTTCTCTGCCGCAAGCGCTATCAAGGCAGCTGATATTGCCATCAAGACCGCTAAGGTAGACATCTACGAGCTGCGCACCTCCAGAGGTATGGGCGGCAAGGGTATCGTATTGATCGTGGGTGACGTGGGTGACGTAACCGCTGCTGTTGAAGCAGGCGCAAGACACGCAAAGGATCAGAGTATGTTCGCATACTCTACCGTCATTGCCGCTCCTCACAAAGAACTTTGGGACCAAATCTAAAGAAAGAGACGACGTATTATGGCAGAAATCAAATTTCAGATCGCAAAAAGCGACCGTATTGCTCGGCTTGTAGAGCATCTTTACGCCAAGCTCCCCGAAATCGAGCCTTACCGCGCTGAGCTTGTCACAGAAAGTTATAAAAATACGGAAAATCTCCCCATTATCAAAAGAAGAAGTGCCGCTCTGCGTCATATTCTTGCAAATATCCCGATCGTGATCCGTCCCGACGAGCTGATCGTCGGTGCAAACTCGGTATCCCCTCGCGGCTGCCAGACATACCCTGAGTATTCGTTTGAGTGGCTGCGCCCCGAGTATGACACGGTTGCAACCCGTGAGGCTGACCCCTTCTATATCTCGCCCGAAACCGTAGCAAGACTGGAAAAGGTTCACCCCTACTGGTACGGCAAAACAGTCAGTGATCTGGCTGCTGCCAACATGGATCCCGAGTGCCTGGATATCTTTATGAACCACGGTGTTTTCACGGTTGGTAACTATTTCTATAACGGCATCGGCCACGTCAATGTGGACTATGAAAAGGTCATTCTGATCGGTATGGAAGGCATTGCAGGCCAGGCCGAGCAGGAAATGGCAAAATTGGATATGGGTCAGGGCGATTACCTGTCCCGCAAGCACTTCCTTGAGGCTGTCATCGAGAGCGCACATGCCGTGACCGCATACGGTCACAGATATGCTGAGCTTGCATATAACATGGCTGCAGAGGCAACAGGTATTCGCAAGCAGGAGCTGCTCCGCATTGCCGAGGCTTGCTCGCAGGTTCCCGGTAAGCCCGCAAGAAGCTTCTATGAGGCTTGTCAATCCTTCTGGTTCATACAGCAGATCATGCAGCTGGAATCCAGCGGCCACTCGATCTCGCCCGGTACCTTTGACCGCTACATGTACCCCTGGTTCAAGCATGACCTGGATCGCGGCATCGAAACGCTTGAATCCGCACAGGAGCTGCTGGACTGCATCTGGGTCAAGCTCAATGACCTGAACAAGGTACGTGACGCAGCAAGTGCAGAAGGCTTTGCCGGCTACGGTATGTTCCAGAATCTGATCGTCGGCGGCCAGGATGAAAACGGCAACGACGTCACCAACGAGCTTTCCTTTATGTGCATGGAGGCACAGTGCCACGTGCGCCTGCCCCAGCCTTCCCTTTCCATCCGTGTATGGAATAAATCCCCCCACGATCTTTTGATCAAGGCAGCGGCCGTTACCCGCGAGGGTATGGGTGTTCCTGCCTTCTATAACGACGAAGTCATCATTCCTTCCATGATGGACAGAGGCATTTCGCTTAAGGATGCCCGCCGCTACTGCATCATCGGCTGCGTAGAACCCTCCGTGCCTCACGCCACCGATGGCTGGCACGACGCTGCATTCTTTAATATGTGCCGTCCTATGGAGATGGTATTCTCGAACGGCATGGACAAGGGTGAGCAGATCGGCCCCAAGACGGGTGACGTTTGCAAGATGAGCCGTTTTGAGGACTTCTTCGAAGCTTACAAGACCCAGCAGGAATTCTTTGTCAAGATGATGGTTCAGGCTGACAACGCCGTGGACTATGCGCACAGCGTACGTTGCCCTCTGCCCTTCCAGGCATCTCTGATCGACGACTGCATGGCACGCGGCAAATCCAATCAGGAGGGCGGCGCGAGATTCAACTTCACCGGTCCTCAGGGCTTCGGTATTGCCAACAACACAGACGGTCTGCTGGCAGTCAAGACGCTGGTATTCGATACCAAGCAGGTTTCCATGGCTGAATACAAGGAGGCCATTGAGAACAACTTCGGTGAAGGCTTTATCCCCAAGAAGGCCGAGGAGCTGACCGTAGAAGCAGTCAAGCAGCTGGTGCTGGCAGGCGTCAACGTCACCAATGCACAGATCTCCGAGATCTATCAAAGCTTCCTGACCGCGTCCTTTATTCCCGAGGATAAGAAAAAGAGATATAAGCAGATCCGCGAGATGATCGTAGCACTTCCCAAGTACGGCAACGACCTTGAGGACGTGGACGCATTTGCGCGCGAGGTTGGTGAGAGCTACACCGATATTCTGCCCAAGTATACCAACTGCAGAGGCGGTATCTTCCAGGCAGGTCTGTACCCCGTATCCGCAAACGTACCGCTGGGTTACCAGACCGGTGCAACCCCCGACGGCAGACTTTCCAACACCCCCATTGCGGACGGTGTCGGCCCTGCGTCCGGCAGAGATACCCTCGGCCCGACCGCAACTGCCAACTCGGTTTCACGCCTCAACCACGCAGCTGCCTCCAACGGCACGCTGTTCAACCAGAAGTTCCACCCCTCCGCGCTTGCCGGCATGGGCGGACTTGAAAAGTTTGTTGCCTACCTGCGCACCTTCTTTGATCAGAAGGGCATGCACGTTCAGTACAACGTCATCTCTAAGGATACGCTGCTGGACGCTCAGGCACATCCCGAAAATTACAAAACGCTTGTCGTCCGCGTTGCGGGCTACAGCGCACTGTTCACCACCCTGAGCCGTTCGCTGCAGGATGATATCATCAACAGAACGGAACAAGGATGGTAAAGCAATGCCGTCTATGACGACATTGCAGTGATATATTTCGCCCACGGGCGAAATGTGATATTTTGCTTCGCAAAGTGATATTCAAGGTAGAAATTTGCATAAGCAAATTTCAATCTTGATGTTTGGGGCGATTCAAATCGCCCCAAACACAGAAAATTCTTATGAAAGGATTTGTCATGGAACAATATTACGACAGAGTCGGTCGTATCTTTGATATTCAGCGTTATTCGGTCCATGACGGACCCGGTATCCGCACGATCGTATTCCTCAAAGGTTGCTTCTTGCGCTGCAAATGGTGCTGCAACCCCGAATCGCAGGAATTCATAATTCAGCAAATGGAGCAGGGTGGCAAAACCAAGACGGTCGGCTACGATATTTCTGTCAGAGAGCTGATGGATGAGCTTGCCAAGGACCGCATGTACTTTAGTCGCTCGGGCGGCGGTATTACGCTGTCGGGCGGTGAATGCTTGGCTCAGCCCGAATTCACCGAGGCGTTACTACGCGCCTGCCATGATTACGGCTTCACCACCGCGATTGAAACCACGGGATTTGCCAAGCGTGAGATCATCGAGCGCATCATCCCCCACGTGGATTACGTGCTCATGGACATCAAGCACATGGACAGCGCCAAGCACGAGCAGTTTACGGGGCGTCCCAACGAGCTGATTTTGGAGAACGCCAAGTGGATCGCACAGAATGCAAGCAGCATGACCGTGCGCGTCCCCACCGTTCCCACCTTTAACGCAACCGCTGCGGAGATCCGCGACATCGCAAGATTTGCCAATACGTTGCCGGGCGTCAAGGAGATCCATCTTCTCCCCTACCACCGCTTAGGCACAGATAAATATACGGGCATCGGCAGAGAGTACACCCTGCCCGACATTCTCCCTCCTGCCAAGGAGAGCATGGAAGCGCTGGTCGAGGCCGCCAAGAGCGTTTGCGACCTGCACGTACAAATAGGAGGATAGCGCGAAATATCAGTCATGCATACCGCAAGGTTGCTGTTCGCGCACAAATTCGCCCAACGCAGGCTTGCCTGTGTTGATCGAATTTCAAAACACTGATGGAGGTTAATTATGAACAATCTTCCAAAGGATCTGGAGATGAAGGATAAAATGCGTATTGTCCAGGAATTGGTTCCCGGACGTCAGATCACCATTTTGCACATCATCGCCAATCCCGATCCGATTCTTTATCAAAAAATGGGACTTGATCCCAAGCTGGATTACACCCACGCAGCCATTGGCGTGCTGACCGTCAGCCCCGCAGAAACTGCCGTGATCACCGCGGACATTGCGCTTAAGAACGCAAACGTGGATCTCGGCTTTGTAGACCGCTTCTCGGGTACGCTGATCATCACGGGCAGAGTTTCCGAGGTGGAGTCGGCATTCAATGCCATTGCCGATTATTTCCGCGACAAGCTGCACTTTGCAGTCTGTGACGTAACCAAAACCTAAACGTTATGAAAAAGCTGATCTTAGTGGGCAGAGTTGCCGCAGGCAAGACCACGCTGACCCAAGCGCTCAAGGGCGAACAGCTGCACTACTGTAAGACCCAATATATCAATTATTTCGATACCATCATTGACACACCCGGCGAGTATACCGAAGTCAAGCAATTGGGCGCGGCTCTCGCACTCTACGCTTACGAGGCAGACATCGTCGGTATTGTCATTAGTGCAAACGAACCGTTTTGCGTCTTCCCGCCTGCCATTACCTGCATGGTCAACCGCGAGGTCGTTGGCATCATTTCGGGTGTGGACAAGCCCGACGCAAACGTTGAGCAAGTACGCCGTTGGCTGACACTTTGCGGCTGTACCAAAATCTTCGAGCTCAGCTCGTATACCGGCCAAGGCCTGACCGAGATCATTGAGTATCTCCGTGAGCCAACCGACGCTCCCGACGCAAGACCCGTATAAACACTTTATTTGAAAGGAAAAACCAAGCCATGAGCATGACAAAGGTAATTTGCTTTGCCAACAACAAGGGCGGAAGCGGAAAGTCTACCACCTGCTCCAACGTGGGCTACGCCATGTCCGCTATGGGCAAAAAGGTTCTGCTGATTGACGGCGACATGCAGATGAACCTGACTCTTTCGTTCTTTGACGAGGAACAGGCGCTGGAATACGCCAAGAACGGCAAAAACCTGTATACCGCTATCCGTGAGCAAAAGGATCTGTACGATTTCATCGTACCCACCGAGTACGAAAATCTTGACATCGTGCCTTCTTCCACACTCATGAGCAGCATCGAATTCGAGCTGTTCACCAAATGGCAGCGCGAATTTATTCTGCGTCAAGGATTGACCAAGATCATGGCTCTCAACAAATACGACTACATCCTGATCGACTCGCCCCCCACACTGGGCTGCTGGGTCATGAATATCATGTGCGCGTCGGACTATCTGATCGTGCCTGTTGAAGCATCGCCATGGGGCTTGTTCGGTCTTGCCAATATGTTCGAGTTTTACGAGCAGGTCAAGCAGATCGCGCCTAAGCTGGAGCTGCTGGGCATTGCGGTCACCAAGGCAAGCGAGCGCAAGAATTACTTCCGTCAGACCATGGAAACACTTGGTGAGCTTGAAAACGTCAGACTGTTTGAAAACTACATCCGCGTAGACAGCACGGTCGAGTGGGCGCAGGATAATTCTAAGCCCGTGTGTGCTTATAAAAAGTCCAGCCGCGCGGCAGGCGAATACACAAAACTCACAGAGGAGGTACTCAAATATGCCCATCGGTAAGCAGAGCATCAACAGAGTGGCCAAAAAGGCCGATACAGAGGAAGTTAAGCCCGTAGCAGCAGAACAGCCCACAAAAGAGAAAAAGCCCTCTACGGCAAAAAAAAGCGGCACAGGCACGACTCGCACCAAAACGGTCAAGTTGACGCCTCCCAAGGTTGATCCCGTAGGGGACGGCGCCCTCGACGTCCCGGTCGTAACCGAGCACGTCATCGCCAACATCGACCCCGCTGTGGTCGAAGCCGTCGTCGGCAAAGAGACCACCGCCCCCCGCGACGGCAAGGTCAAGCTCACCGATCCCATGCCGAGTTATTTGTTGTAATTTGAATAAACACCCCACCGCCACAGATATACCGTGGCGGTGGATTTATTTCTATATTATTTATCAATCACATCGATATGGGATGAATGTGTCTGTAGGGGGCGACGTCCCCTACAGACAGACGGATTTCACGTCCACACGACATTTGTCGTTTGCGACATGATGCCAATCGATAAATATAACCGCCGAGAGGACTTGCTCCCCTCGGCGGTTCTTCTTACTTATTATATTTCTTAATCATCGCCCAACCGCGGTCCACGTACTGCTTGAATCTGTCCTCATTGCGAACCAGGTCAAACCATGCCCAGCCGTTGGGGGTTGTGATGGCGTAGGTCAAATTGTGCTCGTTGAAGGCCATCCAATAATCGTTGTCCGCAATCGGCTCACGCGTGCCGTCGGGCAGCTCGATCATACCGCGTGCAAACACGTACTTCGCACCACCCATGACGTGGAAGTTACCGGTATCCAGCAGGTCACCACCCTTGTGTACGCGCGATTTTTCGCAGTATTCAAAGGCAACGTCCAGCATGTGATATCCCTCTTCGTTCATGCCCGCGCCAAAGCACGCAGCGGCTCTGACGGTAGCCATCCATGCATATCTGCCGTACCATGCGGGCGGCACCTCACCGTCACCAAGCTGCTCCAGCATACGCATGTAAAAGCCCTGCAATGCCACCGATCTTGGCGAGTCGTATACGTTATGGGACGGTCTTGAGAGCATGTGCATGATCAAGTGGAAGTTGTTTGCACCGTATTTGGCGTGTCCCTCCTGCCATTTGCCCTGATCCCACAGCGCATTTTCGATCACCTCACCCTGAATCGCACCGTACTGCGTAATGGGTGAAGGAATCTCGCGAATCCCCGTGCGGTCGGCAAAAATCACGATATCGCCATCCTCATCCGCCACGTAGGTATAAACAACCGAGCCCACAAAGCCGTCGGTCAGGCTGATCGCGTCGTATCTGCGCATAAGACCATCCGCCATGGGCATATAGCCTTCGCCCGTGCCCTCATAGGCGGTCAGCTCGTACACAGCAGTTCTCGCACCGCTGCAATATTCGTTCTCGGTGCGCACGATGCCGATACCGGGAGCGAAATAATACACCTTGTTGCCGCCACGGTACGACCAACCGTCGGTCATGCCGTCAATCTCCAAGCGCAGCTTCAGGCAATTTTCAAACGTGCCTGCCTTGGTCGTGATGCTGCCACCATCCTCGCAGGTGATCTGCGTTCTGACCTCGTGTGAAAATCTGGTGTACTCCACCACGGGCGAAGCGCCCACGCGCCACTCATCCGACCACAAGCAGTTGGTTGCGTCCTCTAAAATGCCGTACAGGTCGTTGTACAGGATGGGATCTTCAGCAGGCCCCATGCCTCCCGTACATTTCCATTCAAAAGACCAACGATAGTTGTGCGTCAGCTGCATGCAGTCCTTCTTGCGCTGCACCACGTTGCGCGAGAAGAAATTCCAATGCCCCGTAGCCATATAATCGGGGTTGAAAACGGGATCGGTTTCAAGAATTCTACGCGCCACCGATGCTGCCGCCTTGGTGTGCGCCTTCTGCATGGGTGTGATTGCCAACTGCTCGGCACGTTCAATCGCGGGACGCACGTCACACAATACACTTTCGCCCTTCTCGTTCTCGTACCAATAGTCGCAACGGATCTGCCCGATCATGTCAAGCCAATCGTTCTCGTTATACTTCACACGCAGCTTTTGCTCCCACGAGGAAAGCATAACCTTTTCCTCATTGGCAAAATCAACGGTAAACGTAAGCTCCGAAGCAATAGACTCGGGATCGTATGCATACACGTACTCCCAATTATTTCCCTTGGCAAACGGCAAAAGCCCTTGGCCGCCCTTGATTGTATAAGCCTTCAGCGAATATGCATCTGTCACACCGTCGTGTGTCACCTCATGTCTGACAATGCCCACACCGTCCTTGTAATAGCTCTTGAACACCTTCTTGCCGCAGTCATCCCAAAGCTTGGTCACCCAAAGCTGACAGCCCTCAAAGCGACCTGCGGGAGTTTCTACGGTCTCGCAGTCGGAGGTAAACGTCAGCGTGCGGCCGTCAGATGCAACGTGCGTCTGTCCCGGCTTGATATCCGCAAAGAAACGGCTGTCACAGCGCGAGCTGTTGCGGAAAATATCCGCGGCAAAGTCGTTGATCGAGTTGAGATACCCTTCGCCAAAGCCATTATCGCCCCAACGGCAAAGCTCACCTTCAATATAGCGGTATTCATAGCATGTGCCGCCAATGCGATAACGGTTCTCGGTCTGCCCTTTGTAGTCGTGCGCAAGCACGTCTTCCATTTTTCTTGCGTAAGGCACAAGAATTTTGTATCTGTCATCCTCCTGCAAAATCTCTTCCACCTTGTCGTAGGCAGCTTTTCCCTCGTCTGCTCTGCCCCCGCGGTACAGATAATAGCCCAGCCAGAACCATTCGCGGCCAAGGGCCTTAACAAAGCCTGCCTTTTCCAGGCGCGGAATCTGCTTGTCGCGGATGAATTCGATTTTTGCACCGTCGTACACCTGTGAATCCTGTCGGGTAACGATAAAGGTCATGACCTCCTCGTTTTTGCCCTCCATGGCAGCCTCGGCGATTCTTTCAAACAGCGCATCGTTTTTCTTGCCCGGCAGCCACCACCAGCCACGCATGAGTACGTCGGCCAGCGCGTGCTGCTTTTCTCTGCATTCGGGGAGCTCCTCGACCTCCGAGAGCACTTGCTTGTATACCTTTTCAAAGCCGCTCTTGTCGTTCTTGACCTGCCAGAGCTTGAGCTCCTCCACCTTTTTCATGACACGCTGTACCAGCGTGTCGCTGTACTTTTCATTCATTGCGCATAGCTCCTTTCTGAGTCGTTTTCTGCCGTCGTGGAGCTGCCATTTGACAGTCCCCTCGGGCATACGCATGCGATCGGCAATCTCGGCAATCGAAAGGTCCTCGAAATAGTGCAGATAAATGATCTGCCGTATTTTTTCGGGCAGCCTTTCCATGCCCTTGCCAATCTCGTCTTTCTGTTCGGAGATGGCGTACAGCTCAGCCGGATTTTGCGCGGGATCATCGGTAAAGGCCAAATTGTCCACCGCATCCAACGGCATAAATCCGCGATAGCGCGTGATCATGTTAATGGCGCAATTTTTGGCAATGCGACACACCCATGCCCCGTACTTTTGCGGCTCCTGCAAAAGATTCAGCTTCATCCATGCCGTCACGAATGCGTCCTGCGCAGCGTCCTCGGCCATGAAATGATTCTTTGTCACCGATGCCGCAGCTGCGATCACCGCCTTTTGATACCGCGTCACCAGCACCTCGTATGCCGCCTGCTCGCCCGCGAGCGTCAGCATGACCAAGGTCTGATCGGTTTCGTTTTTGTAGTACATACGCTTCTCCTTTCATAAAATTGAGATCTCTTCAAGCGCTTGTCTTATAGACACATAAATGAATGAAAAGGTTGGGGATTTGAGAAAATTATATCATAATTTTTTTGTTTTGTAAATAAGGCTGCTATATTATAGCCTCCGTAGGGGCGGATATTATCCGCCAGCACGTTAAGGTGCATGGGAAGGATAATTCCAAGTGATACCCAAACGCCCTCTGATCTCATCGCGTGCGGGAGGCGAAACGACTCCCCTACGATAACTATCGTTAAATTTTGCCGTAGGGGCGATCTGTGATCGCCCGCAAAACCAATCCCGTCGGACATGCAAACCGTCCATCGATAGGGGCTGGCGCCCTCGACAGCCCGTCCTGCATAAACAAATCTTTTCGCAATGTAATAAGTTCTTTGTGTCTGCCCGGTGCGTCGAGGACGTCGCACCCTACAATTCGTAATAAAGCTTATCGTATCCGTATAGAAAACCGTCATGCTCTTCCAAACCTAAAACCACCGAGAGCAACCATACGGTCTCTCCCGGTGGAAATATTTAATTATTCCTCAAACACCAACACCACAGGCGGGCAGCAATAATCCACGCCCTGCAGATGCAAGCCCTTTTCATACGCCTCGCGGACGATGGACATGACCAAATAGTCAGTCGCATCACTGTATCTGAACAGCTCGGGAACAGAAGTGAGATGGTTAGGGATAGGCGTTTTCAACGTATAAACAAATTTTGCAAGATCTTCTCCGACCGTCTTTTTGAGCTCGTCTGTCGCCCAAGTGATTGCTGCATGAAATTCATCGTATTCGGTGCTCTTCAATACGGGAATTTTCAAGCATGGCTTTCCCTCTGCCTCTCCAAGCAACCCAAACTGCTTGAGCTTGGGCATATATGCAATAAACTCATTGGGGATTTCGGTGTTTTCCAAAGGGGTGCCATCATAAATGTACCAAAGCAAATTCGTAACATGCTTAAAATATAACTCATACGCGCCATAAAAGCGACCGGTTGCATCCCAAAGCGGTGTGTCAAATTCATAAAAGTGAACACGCTTTGCCCGTCCAACCTCCAAAGCCTCCGATGTGCGATGCCCTCCGTGGATCATATAATTGCTTGACTCATTATATTCTTTCATATCATATCCCGCATCAATTGCTGTAGCATGAGCGCACCATCTGCCACCGTCCTTGCGGTTGGGGAAATCGGGTGCCGCAACCTTGCCTGTTCCGAAATACTGAAAATCCTGCAAGGATTTCAAAACGGCATATCTGTCAAGCTTGATCTGCTCCTCTTTCTCCATTGCTTGTACAAAAGGCATTTTGGAGATTCGATCGGACATTTTTTCCATAATGCCCCAAATCGTTTCAAAGTGCTTGTGCGCAAAATCAAGCTGCGCTTTGAAATTAGCAAGCCTGTTTTGCGGCTTTGTGATGATAAAGTCCGTGTATACCTTTCCGCCATCCGTCCACGCCATCAGCTCACCGTCCACAAGTTTGTGAATAATCGGTTCAATGTATGCTGCGGGAATGCTGATTGCTTTGGATAGCTCTCTGATCGTCAATGGCTTTTCATACGCGATCATCAGCAGATTTTGTGCGATCAAATCCCCTTCCACGAGCGACAAGGGTTCATTTTTCAGGCCGTTTCTACCGCCAAAGGAGATCCACATCTTCCCCGGCAAATAATTCTCTCTTGTTTCCATACTTTCAAGTCCTTTCCTGATCTGATCGCGCCCTGCGGACAGGCGGTATTTGACCGTACCCTCCGGCACACCCAGCGCTGCCGCGATCTGCGCCACGCTCTGATTGCCGAAATAATGCCTGATCAGCACCTCGCGCGTCACGTATGCCAAGTGATTGAGCTCTTTACGCAAATTTGCCGCCTCTTGGGAAGACAAAAACGCTTCGTTTTCCTGCTCACTCAGCTGCAACGCCTCGTCTAAGCATACAGTCACGGGCGCGCGGTACTTTTTGCGCAGCTGATCGTTGTATTTGTGATACAGCGTATTTGTCAGCCACGTTTTGGGATGCTCGATCACCCCACCGCTGTGCAGATAGGCAAAAGCCGCAAGCATAACGTCACCGACAAGATCCTCCGCATCCGCGCGCATTTGGCACTTGGATGACGCAAGCCGCATCAGATCATCGTAATATTGTAAAATTTCGCTGTTTTCCATGGTTTTCCTGCCTTCCGGAATGCTTTTGAACGTTCACCTGTATAGTCGTAAAAATCCCCTTTCGGTTGGGACTTGAAGTAAAGTTTTTTTCATTATAGCAGAATTTTTTTGTTTTGTCTATAGATTCAATAAACGGACGATCAATGATCGCCCCTACGGCTGTTTGTGTTGTGATTTTGGTATTGTGTCAATTCAACACACTCGCTGTAGGGGCGTGCATTGCACGTCCGCACAAAACCGATCACATTGGAGATGCAAACCCTCTATCTGTAGGGTGCGACGTCCTCGACGCACCGTCCTGCACAAACTATCTTTTTTACAATATAATAAGTTCTTTGTGTCTTCTCGGGCTGTCGAGGGCGCCAGCCCCTACCGACGGATGAATTGCATCCCTGTAACCCATTGCGTCAAGGACAATACAAAAAACCACCGGGAGTAACCAATCAATCACTCCCGGCGGCAATATTCAATTAGGAATAATCAAGGTCGTCAAAGCCTTTCTTTGCTCCTCGGTGGGCAGCCCCAGCTTGCCATTGTTCAAAAGCGACACAATGCAATGCAGCAAGAACCAGCCGTCCGAGTGGAACACGAACTGCAGCTCATATTCCCTGATCTTGCGCAGATGTTGCGGAACACACTCCAATGCAGCCTTGGCATACGGTGCCTTGAGCGCGTCAAATTGCTCCTTATACTTTGCCTTAATGCGCTCACCGATTGCCAGCAATTCGTTTTGCACGTCCTTGTCGGTCAATACAACCAGCTTCCACGCGGTTTTGAAGCACCCGTCATAATCTCCCCAGGTCTTGATATACCCGCGCTCGGAAAGCCATGCGTAGTCATCCTTGGAAAGCAGATTTTCCCTTTCGTGGTCGTAGAGCGAAAGCACGCGCTTGGCGTCTGATAAAGCCATAAAGCCATGGCGCTCTCCGCGATCCGACCACTCGCTGTCTATCTGCCACAAAACGTGGCCAACATGCTCGTTCCACATAGGTCCGCACCAGTTTTTCATATAGACATAGTCATCGGGCAAGATCATCTCATCCGCTACGACCGACGCATGAAAAATATTATGCCCACCGTCGGGACGAATGGTGGCAACCTCTTCAAAGGTAATGCTCTTGTCCATCAAAGACTCACCCGACCACGCGGCAATATACGGGATCAGCGACCACAAAAGGAAGTTTCTGTCCCTCTTGTGCTGATTTCCGGTCGGATCCGGCACCGTGTAGTTGCAGAAAATGCGCTCGTCATACAAAATGCCACAGTTCATCAGCTCGTCAAACAGATCGTTTGCAAACAGCTCGGCCGCCTTTTTGTACATGTCGTTCTGCATGGTCAGCAGCTCTGCCGTCGGCTCGTTGATGATGAAATTGATCAGATACTTGTCCTTTTGCTTGACCAAAAAGCCGTATTCTTCTAAAACATCCACCTCTGTTTCCACATAAACGGGTGATACACCCAGATCATCTGCGATCTCGTTGACTGTCTTGGCGACGTTTCTGACACAGTAGCAGATATTCTGCGGCAGGCTTGAACGAAAAAATTCGTCCGGATTTCTGCTGCCAACTGCACCGTTGATCCCATATGCATGAAATTTGATCGGGTTAAATTTGAGTTCACTTGTTTTTCTCACAGTATCCATACCTCTCTTCAATTCTTTTTTGGCTTCAAACAAGTGCCATTTGACCGTACCGACGGGAATCCCCAGCTCGTTCGCAATATCGGCCTGCTTGCGGTTTTCAAAGTAATAGGCGATCACGATCCTGCGCTGCAGCCCTGAAAGATAGGCAATCTCCCTCTGCATACGCGCCACGGACGCGCGATTGTCCTCGGCATCGTCCAAATCCGGATCGGCCACAAACTCTGTAACCTCGTCAAGCGACACACCGATCATACTCTTGGCAGAATCTCTGTAATAATTGCTCAGCGCATTGTGCGCAATCGTCCAGATAAACTTGCCCATGTCCTCGATGTCGTCCCTGATCAGCAGCGCACGAAAGGCCTTTAGCACGATCTCCTGCGACAAATCCTCTGCGTCCTGTACGTTTTTGCACCGCTTCAGGGCAAAACCAAAGATCGGCCCCAGATATTCTGTTATGATTCTTTCGGCATCCTGTCTGTTCACTTATTTTCTCCTCGTTGAAAGCTTTCATCCATATAGACACGGAAATTGAAAAAGGTTGGTAGATTCGAGAAAATTATAGCATATTTTTTTAGAATTGTAAATAAAAGTTGCAGGGAATGCGCACGCAATTCCAATCAAGATCCTTCGCAGCGCGTTTGGAGCTGTCATTCTCGAGCGCAGCGAAGAATCTTGCCCCAAACGCTTGCTCGAGGATGACAGATTGGAATTGCTTTGCGCTACACACGATCTCTATAGCGGTGGTTAAATCGATTCATATATGAGCAATATTAAAACCACCGAGAGCAACCAATCGGTCACCCTCGGTGGTTTTCATTTTTATATACGATTCTTACAGTATATAGAAATATGCACCAACAGCAGGAGAGATTGTTTCGTCATATTTCAGCCAACCACTTGCAAGCGCGTGCTTTACAAGATAACCGAGCGTATGGGATGCGGTGCAAACAGATTCCAGTATCGCGTCCACTATTGCAGTTTGACTGCGTATACTTTCAGGGAGATCGTCGTATAGAATATCCCGAACCGTGTGGTTAATATGATCCAACAGGTGCATAGTTTCAGAATGAATTTCCTGTCTTCTCCGGCTATGCTCGATAAATTCTGCGCTATGTTTTTTCTTATTGCAAAATTTTACAAACGCGCGACAGATGCGCTCATTGATTACAGATACTCTTGGAACATACTTCCCATCCATTTTATCCACATATCCGTATACAGCCAATCTATCAACAACCGCAATTTGTTTCGGAGCTTTATTTCTTACCAGCAATAAAAGTTCATAAGTCTCATCTTTTGATAGGTTCGGTGGTGTTCTGAATTGTATCCCTTCATATGTGAAACGGTAATGCACAAAACCATTCGTTTGGCAATGAAAGCCTACGCCATCGGGAGTAAAATCACAAGATTCAAAGGCAAGAACGTCCCAGATTCCTCCGTTCTGCCTTTGAGAATTACCAAGCTTAGTTTTGGGTGAACTTTCGCAAAGCTCATACAAGCTTTTATAAAAGCTTGGCAGAAGCATCCATTTTGCTTCCTCATAGCTTTGGTACAGACCGTAATAGGACAGTCCCGCTTCCCTATATTGAGCCATCAAACGATCCGTATTTTCAGTAATCAATGCACATAATTTTGGAATAACTTCTTCGTAGTAAATATGAATCTTATGAATAGCTTCTTTACTAATGATTGGGAAATTTGTTTCATATTTATCAGCTTTCTTGAGGAGTAGTGTTTGTTCTGTCAAATATTTCACTGTATCTTCCATGTACGGTAAAGCTACTCCGATTTCAATAGCCAGCTCTTCCGCTTTCATCGGCTTATCGTAACACGCAAGGAAAATATTTTGGTTCAACTTGGAATCCATGAGTGTCCAAGGTTGACCGAGCTCACCGGGACGTGTACAAATATTGTTATAACTGATTTTTTCGGGATTATAACTGCGTTTTCCAAATTCTCTTGCCATATCCATACCTTCTTTCAAAATTTGTCTTGCACGGAGAAGCCGTGACTTCACCGTATTTGTGGAAAGTGAGAGCGATTCTGCAATTTCACGGACGTTTTTGTTTTCTATGTAATAGGCAACGACGATATTGCGATAATCGCTTTTGATGAACGCCAGCTCACGCCGAAGTAGAGCCAATTGCTCTGTATATATCATTTCATCAAGGATATTATCGTTTTCGTCTTGGATCTCATAATCGCTGATATCGGAACCGGTTACCGACTCGTTTCGACTATGCTTTTCTTTTGCCCATACCGAATAACGGTTACGCGCGATCTGCCATACCCATGCCGAAAAGCTGGTTGGAACCGTGCCTTTATGCAAAGCCGTGATGATCTGAAGCGCGATATCCTGTGTTAGATCTTCTGCTTCAATATGGCTTCCCGTCTTTTTCAAGCAGAAATAGAACAACTTTTCCATATAGTTCTCGGCAAAATCACCTATAAGCCTATCACGCATTTCGTTCGCCTCTTGCATCCTCTCGCCTCCTTTCCGAAAAGCCTTGGCTTTTCATTCATATAAGTGTGGCATTTTTGAATTTGGGTGCATTAGTTTATCAAATTATATCATAATTCTTTTCATATGTCCATAAAAAATACCGAGAGCGGCCAATCGGTCACTCTCGGCAATAACTATTTAGTTTTTAACACCCCAAATACAGAGAGGTGTTTTTTCGTTCGGAACGATGAGTTTGTTTTCTTTGATAAGCTCCTCCATCAAGAAAGCTGCAACGTCAAGACGATGGTGAATTTTGGCAATATCACCGCACTGTCCTTTGAGAGAAGCGGGAGCATGCTCAGCAAGTATCTTTTCCGCTTGATTTGATATATCGATCATGCAGTTTGCAACTTCCTCAATGATATCCGATAGGATGCAAGTGACTTTATCAAAGATATCACGCTCAAAAACAATGAAGTTTGCAGACAATTTATTGTTTTCGCAAAGAATGAATTTGTTTTCAATCAACCACGGAAGTGTCGGATTCTCTTTGGTTGCATATTCCCCAAGAATCGCGTCGCATAAAGCCTCGGATTTGTTACGAAAATCATAGTGGTCATACATTTGCGCCTGTTTGATTACTCTGTAATTCTCTGCGGAGTACCATGCCGTTCCGTTTTTATTCCACGTTTCCATTGTAACACCGTGGAAATGATGATTTGCATAATCGTTATCATATCCAAATATCCAACCGTTGCAACCAAGCGCAAGCTTATTTGGATTTCCAAGCGGAGATTTATTTCTTGCCAAAATATAACCCTTGACAAATGCGAGATTCAAGAGCCCGAATATCAGACGGTTATCATCATAGTCGTTACCGTGAAAATCAAGCTCGCGGATCTGCGGCAAAAGATTCGTGACTTTTTCAAATGCCGACTTTGCAACAGTTGCGTAAATAGCAGAGGTGTTTTTCACAAACTCCTTTTCATACGCGTCCGTTATGATAACAATGTTAGTCTGATACTTATCACCGATCTTTTTTAGTACCCCTGCAGCCTCCAAAATTTCAATTTCTTCCTCAAGATAAGGCATAGAAACGCCAAGCTCCATGGAAAGTGCCTCTGCTGTCATAGCTTCATAATATGCGGCAAGCACAATAGAGCCGGGCAGTTTTCTGTTGAAAAGACCATCATATTTGTTTTTATCTCCCCAAAAGTCAAGTCTGAACGTTCCGGGGTTATAGCTTTTTTCTCCAAGTGTTCTCGTCATACCGATACCTTCCTTCAATAATTTGCGCGTTTTGAATAAATGGTATTTCACCATTTCCACGCTGATGTTTTGCTCTTTTGCAATTTGAGAACAACTTTTGTTGTCGACGTAATAAGCAACGCAGACCTCTCGGTGTGTTTTCTTCAAAAGGGAAAGCTCGCGGCGAAGCAGATAAATTTCCTCACTCTCTGTTTCTTTTTCTATGTACTCTTTCTCCGGAGAGAGATCGTACACGCCTACGTTTTCTTCAGTCAGTTCCACAGTCTGCGCGGCAAGCTGGCTCCTACGGATAAAGCGACGGAACGTATTCTCGGCAATCTTCCAAGCAAAGCCCCAGAAGGCATCCTCGTTTTGAAGATTGCGCGCTGAAACGATAATCTCATATACGATTTCGGATGCGAGATCGTCCACCTTATCTTTGTCGTAGAGCTTTGAAAAAGCGTAGCCGTAAATTGCCGTCAGATTTTCGGACAAGAGTTCTGATGCTCTTTTGTCGGTCATATTTGTTCTCCTGTGTTTTGAAAGCTTTCACTTATATAGTGTCGGCAAGGGGGTGTCGGTTAGTGGGTTGAGAAATATTTTCTAAATAATTATATCATAAATTTATAAATAAGTCTATAACAAAACCGCCGAGAGCAGCCAAACAGTCACTCTCGGCGGTTATTTATCAAAAAATTGCATTAAAAAAGGTCGGCGTTAGCCGAACCGTAACTCTTCAATTCTATCTATGACAAATTCGAATAAGGTTTGAGTAAGAAAATGAAACTCAAGTATCTAATAAACTTGAACCATAGGAGGTTCAAGCCCTCGGTCTATTAGTATCAGTCGACTGAACACATTACTGTGCTTACATCTCTGACCTATCAAACTTGTAGTCTGCAAGTGACCTTACCAACTCTAGGTTGGAGGGATATCTAATCTTGAAGCATGTTTCACGCTTAGATGCCTTCAGCGTTTATCAAAACCGCACGCGGCTACCCAGCTATGCCCTTGGCAGAACAACTGGTGCACCGGAGGTGCGTCCGACCCGGTCCTCTC
>JAFTLD010000031.1 GCA_017452945.1 Clostridia bacterium
ATTGCCCGGTGGGCAGTGATATTGTTCGGCTTCGCCTCACAGTGATATTCTATTCGCCTCAAACTCGCGAAGCGAATAACACTCGGCGTAAGCCGAATATCACTGCCAAAGGCAATATCACTCGCCATAGGCGAATAGAACTGGGGAGATACTCCGCTTGGAGTATCTCCCCATCAGCCAACCCTTCGTTTTTTAATTTATCAATATTCCAGATCAGCCAGGAAATCGTTGATCTTGCCCAGCGCCTTATCAGCACTCTTCTGCCACTTGGTCAGAGTAGAACCGAGCTTGGTAGATTTACCGGCGAACAGAGGACGGAGCTGGTCACGAATGGACTGACCGCCATTGTTCTGAATGATGTTGGAGCATGCGCCCGAGAAGTCAAAGGTCAAGGAATTGTAGATCAGATCCAACATTTCCTTGGATTCGGGATTCTGCAGATACTGATAGGAAAGTGCGGTGGAGTAATATGCATCCACAACGGTTGCATAGCTTTCGGAAGCCATGCACTCCAGAACTGCGCCCAGCATGGCAAGCTTATCCTCGTCTGCAATCGAGCTGGAAACACCCACAGCGGTTACCTGGTCCTGTACGTAGGTTGCATAATTCTCCTGATTTACGTCAAACTTAGGCATGGGAGCAATGCCGTAGTCAAATTCTGCCAGGTCGCCAACGTTGGTTTCCAGAGCAAATACCTGTACGGTTGCCATCATGCTCACACCGTTTGCAAATGCCTCAACGATATCAGTCTTGCCGGTATCATCATAGGTTGCGGTTTTGAACACATATGTAGCTGAATTGTTATACAGCGCCTGCACCTTTTCGCACAGATCAACCGTTCTTTCAAACTGATCTGCATTATAGAACCACTCACCGTCACTGTTCTTGCTGACCAGCTGAACGTTTGCTGCTACACAGTAAGGGTCAACGCTGACCGTATCACCCGTGATCAGGCCGTACATATCCTTTTCATCTCTCTTATTGGGAGTTTCACCAATGTCCAGATATCTGTCGGCAATGATCTGATTCTGGTAATCCAGCGTCCAATCGCCATTTTTGACCACCTCGTAAAGATCGGTTTCACCAAGGCTTTCAAACACTTCTCTGTTATAAACGGTTACGAACATATAGCGGAACATGGAGAGCGCCAACGCACCCGATGCCAGATACTGCTTGTTTTCAGCGCCAAACGAAACGATATCGTTATAGCCCTGAGTCCAGTAGTATTTATCCAGATCTATATACTGAATATCACGCAGATTGACGAATTCACCCTTAAGCACTGCCTGGATCGCAAGGTAAGTAGAGTCTGTGACAATATCATAATCACTCGAGCCGCCCTTGACCGCCGTGCTGTGCTTTGCAACCGGTTCAGCCTCCAGGAGCATCTCAAGCGTCACGCCAAGTCTGTTTTCAATGTTCATGTTACGGCCGTAAACAGCACTTGCAACCACGTCACTTTGCGTATCGGTATTGGACTCTGCAAAAAATTCATCGTTTACACCAAACTTATCTCTGGACAAAATCGTAATCGTCTCGTCCCCGAAGTTCAGCGCAGGTACTTCATCGGTGTAGTTAGGGTCGCCTGTTTCTTGCTCGGTCTGCTCACCTTGTGAATCTTGTGCGGGATCATTGCTGTTGGCACAAGCCACCAGAAGGGATGCAAGCATCAGCATAGCAAGGAACATGCAAAGCATCTTTTTCATATTGATATACCTCCGAAAATTCTCATCAGGGCACACTGCACCCATCATGTATCTTTATTGTACACCACATTTTACCATATGTCAAGAGCATTTGCCCTCCCGTTTCGCTTTTTGTGCAAAATGCCCTGCGACCGCATGCATCGGGTGCATGCGGTCGCAGTTTTAGTTTTCATGATTTTCCCAAAAATTTCTCACGCATGCGCTCAAATACCTCGTCGGGCAAATGTCGCAGCGGATAGGACGAAATGGGCAAAAGCTGATCCCCTGCCTCATCGGGACTTGTGCAGGCGTGATCGTTTCTGTATGCTTCGCGCTCCTCGGGATTGCGCAGATTGGGTACGTCCACGGGTGCGTTGCCGTTCAGGATCGAACGGTAAGCAAGAATACCGCAAATACCCATATCCACAGCCTGATACACGTCTATGCACCACTCGCCGTCCGGTTTTCCCAAAATCTTTTGAATAAAACAATGGGTGGGATAAAAATCACTGCCGCCATGGCTTTGCGGGCCTGCTCCGGCCTCGTCCACGGCCACGAATTTTTGCGGAGAATACTGCTCGGCATCTCCCGCCCCCATTTGTTCACCTTCAATATAGCAGCGCACCTGACCGTTTTCTGTGGTCTGCAGCGCACCCTTGGAGCCGTAGACCTCATATCTTGTAAAAGCAGGCTCGCGCTTCAAGGGGCCGTGAATCGAACGCACGTTGGCACCGTTGTCCAGCACTACCATCTCTATACCGCCCGCATGTCCTCCCGCATGGCCGAGGTTATAGAAATCCTCGATGGGCGGGTTTTCAAAGCCAACCACACGTACGGGTCTTCGACCTGTAATGGTCATGATAGGTCCTAAAGAATGGGTGCAATAGAAGGTAGGATACAGCTGATTTCTCCAATGGTCACGCTCACCGTAGGTAATGCTTGCCCAACACGCGGAGCAATCGTGAATATAATTGCAATCGGCATAATGGATCTCACCGATATCACCGTTCTTGTAGCGGCGCCACATCTCAAACGTGGTGTCCATATAGCAATAGTTTTCGGCATACGCGTAGACCTTTCCGGTTCTCTCCACCGTTTCGATCAGCTCAACTGCTTGTGCCATGCTCTCACAAGGCAGCACCTCGGAGAGCACGTGCATCCCCGCATTCATGCAGCGAATGGCAAAGGGCGCATGCTGCGTTGCGTAATTTGCCAGCACCACAGCATCCATATCATGCTTGATAAACTCGTCAAAACTGGTGTAACACGCCACCTCAAGCCCTGCGGCTTGGGCATTTGCTCTTACATTGTCCAAAAGCGGCTCGTATTTATCACATACTGCTACCAACGTTGCATCCGGATGGTGCAAAAGCACCTGAATCATGACGTTGCCGCGCGCACCGCCAAATACACCGATCTTCAGCTTACTCATAATGAACCTCCGAAATTTTTATTCTGCCAGCATCTTGGCAATGACCTGCCAGAAGCGCTCACAGGAAGCAAGCTCCAGGCGCTCTGCAGGAGAATGGATCCCACGCATGTTCGGGCCTACCGAGATCATATCCATATCGGGAAGCTTGGAACGGATAATTCCGCACTCCAGCCCCGCATGGATCACGCTGACCTCAGGAGTTTTTCCAAACAAAGCTGAATATGCCTCCAGATATTGATCGCGCAAAGGCGATGCCTTTGCATAGCTCCAACCCGGATAACGGGAATGATGGCGCGTGCTGCCGCCGCAAAGCGTAGCCAACGCGTCAAGATCGTCGATCGAGGCATCCAGCTGGCTCTCAATAGCCGAGCGAGAGGAAAGCGTCAGATGCACGCTGCCCTGCTCTGTGCGCACGATTCCCAAATTACGGGAATACTCCACAAGTCCTTCTATATTGTTGCTCATAGCCAGCACACCGTTGGCAACCGTTCCCATAGCACAGATCACACGCGCGGTGCTGCCCTTGTCCATACACTGTGCGGGCGCGGAAATCGTCTTACATTGCATTGAAAATCCGGCATCCGCTGCGCACAGCTCAGCCTTGATCTCATTGGTCAGCTTTGCAACCTTGGCAGGCATGGACATCAGTCCCTTGCCGCAAACCACGGCGGTGCATTCACGCGGAATCGCGTTATCCTTGCTGCCGCCCTCTACCATGCACAGACCAAAATCAAACTCCTTGGCAAGCGCAAGCAAAATTCTGCCCATCAGCTTGTTGGCATTGGCTCTGCCCAGGTGCACGTCACCGCCCGAGTGTCCGCCTGCAAGACCGCCCAGCTTGATCTCAACGGCCACGCCCTTTGCATCCTCATAAGTCACGGGAACGGTCAGGTCGGTACGCAAGCCGCCTGCGCAGCCTGCGGTCACGTAGGATTCATCTTCGCTATCCATATTGATCATACGTCTTGCTTGCACAAGCGAATAGTCAAAGCTCTCCGCGCCAAGCAAGCCTACCTCTTCTTCAACCGTGAACAGGCACTCCACGGCAGGATGCGGCATCTGTCCGTCCAAAATTGCCAACATCATGGCAACGGCAATACCGTCGTCACCGCCCAGCGTGGTGCCACGCGCGCCCAGCCAGCCGTCCTCGACGAATAACTTAAGGCCGTCGCGCAGAAAATCGTGAACGGTATCGTTGTTTTTCTCACACACCATGTCGGTATGTCCCTGCAGAAGTACCGCGGGACGATCCTCCAGTCCCTTGGTTGCAGGTGCTTTGATAAACACATTGTTAACTGCATCGCGATGGTACTCCAGTCCGCGCGACATGGCGAACGCGACCAGATAATCCGCAATGCCTGCCTCATTGCCCGAACCGTGAGGAATGGCGCAGATCTCTTCAAAATACTCAAACAGCTTTTGGGGCTGATATCCTTTGACAATATATTCCATACTGATATCCTCTTATTTCTTTTGATTGGGTTTGGTGTCTGCATCGCGCGTCAGACCACCGATCGTATCGCGGAACTGGCTGATACCCGCAAGATACTTGCCCGTACCGACGGCAACGCAGGAGATGGGATTGTTAGCGACCGTGGTCTTGATGCCGGTCACACGCGTGATCAGCTTATCAAGGCCGTAGAGAAGGCTGCCGCCGCCTGCCATATAAATGCCGTTTTTGAGAATGTCGCCCAAAAGATCGGGAGGCGTGCGCTCAATGATGGCACAAACGGCATCCAGAATTGCGGTCACAGGCTCGATCATGGCCTCCATCATTTCCTTGGAGGAAAGTGTGATGACGCGGGGCATACCCGTACCAAGGTCGCGTCCCTTGACCTGTATTGTCTTGGCCTCACCGTGGTCATACACGGCACCGATCTGAATTTTGATGGCCTCTGCAGTGCGTTCCCCGATCAGAAGATTATACTGACGGCGCACGTACTGCATAATCGCCTGATCAAACATATCGCCCGCGATCTTGATCGACTCGGATACCACGATACCGCCCATGGCAACCACGGCAATATCGGTCGTGCCTCCGCCCACGTCGATGATCATATTTCCAATGGGAGAATTGATATCCACGCCCGCGCCCATCAGCGCGGCCTTGGGCTCTTCGATCAAAAAGGTCTTACGCGCACCTGCTTCAGCCGCAGCATCCAACACAGCGCGTTCCTCAACCTCCGTAATACCCGTAGGTACACCGATCATAACACGGGGCTTGAACACAGTATTGCCGCAGGCACGGCGAATAAAATACTGGAGCATATGCAGCGTAACGTCATATTGGCTGATCACACCGTTTTTCAAGGGCCGCAGGGTGGTAATATGATCAGGGGTTCTGCCAATCATGGCAAGCGCCTCCTTACCAACCTTGACCACCTTATCTGTCGTGGTATCCATAGCGACCACGCTGGGCTCGTTCAGCACGATACCCTTGCCGTCCACATGGACAAGCACACTGCAAGTACCCAGGTCTATGCCGATATCGCGGCTCAGATTCAGGTTCAATTTCTCAAGCACTTTTATTTCCTCCAAAGTGTATACAAACATCCAAGATAATTATACTACATGGACACGGGAAAGTCAAGCCATTCGAGTCACCCAATCGATGAAAGTTTTCGCGTCGCCCCTCACCACACGGACAAGTTTCACAGGATAAAAGTTTCGGTCAAGCCTTTTCAAAGGCTTGCGCAGGTGGAGGGCGCGCAGCCCTCCTCGCTCGTCGCAACGAGCGAAACATTTTCTAACAGTTGTCTGCTGGATGCTGAATTCTGCGAATTCAGCATCAGATGGCGTCAGTAACACTCGAAAATATGATTACTATTACACGCCATCATTTTATCGTTAGTAAGCGCCCGAAAGAGGGTGAATTTTTCGTCGCAGACGAAAAAGAGGGAGAAAACCACAAGTGGGGTTTTCTCCCTTAATTTGTTTTGGGTTACGTTGAGCAAATTTTTTCCGTTCTTTTTTGTCGGAGTAGCCGCAAAGAAGAACATATTTGCTTCGCAAATCAAAACGGCGAAATAGTTTCGCTCGTTGCGACGAGCGACGAGGGCTACGCTGCCCTTGACCTGCAAACCTTTGAAAAGGTTTGATCCAAACTTTCATCCTGTGGAGGTGATCCGTTGGGGTAGCGGTGGGCGAAATTTTTCAAGAGTTGGCGCGGTTGTGCGTCACTTACTTCAAAAAATCCGGTCCAAATCCGTAAGGCAGCAGCTCGGCAAGCGTGACCGTCTTGTACGCACCGCCCTTGTCGATCATGTATACCTTGAAATCATCCGGATCGCAAAACTCGCGCAGCACCTGTCTGCACACACCGCAAGGCGGGAATCCGCCCTCGATTTCATCCTTATTGCCACCGCAGACCGCGATGGCCTCAAATTCCTTCTCGCCCTCGCTGACCGCCTTGAACACAGCCACGCGCTCGGCACAGACAGTGGGTGTATACGACGCATTCTCAATATTGCAGCCCAAATACACCTTTCCCGATTTGCCAAGCAGCGCAGCACCCACGCGGTAGCCCGAATAAGGCGCGTAAGCTGATTTTCTGGCTTCAATTGCCATTTCCACAAGTTTTTCCGGAGTCATATCAGTTCCCTCCAAGTACGGTACCGCTCACGCCATCAACGCAAAATTCCTTTGCAATGGTGGCGGCAACCGCATCAAATCCGTAGACCGTACCATAATCGCGGCTCTCCATGCCCTTGCGATACATCAAAAGCGGCACGTATTCTCTTGTGTGGTCGGTGGTCTTGGCATATCCCGGATCACAGCCGTGGTCAGCCGTGATCAGCAAAAGGTCGTCATCACGCATACCGGGCAAAAATTCGCCCAAAAAAACGTCAAATTCACTCAACGCACGTGCATATCCCACCTTGTCACGACGGTGTCCGTACACCATATCAAAATCAACCAGATTCACAAAACAAAGACCGTTAAAATCTTTTTCCTGCAGCTCAGCTGTCTTGGCCATACCCTCGCGGTTGTTCGGTGTATAGAACGACTCGGTCACACCGCTGCCCGCAAAAATGTCCTTGATCTTGCCGACTGCCAGCACGTCATAGCCCGCGTCCTTCATGCGATCCAGCAAGGTAGGCTGCGGGGGGACGAGTGAATAGTCGTGTCTGCCGCTTGAGCGCACAAAATTCGGGTATTCGCCTTCAAAAGGACGCGCGATCACGCGGCCCACGCCATGCTTGCCAACCAGCAATTTTCTTGCAATCTCGCAATATTCGTACAGCTTCTCAAGCGGCACGATGCTCTGATGCGCTGCGATCTGAAACACGCTGTCCGCAGAGGTATAAACGATCAGGTCACCCGTGGCAAGATGCTCTCTGCCATAATCGCGAATGACGTCGGTACCCGAATAGGGCTTGTTGCAAAGCACTCCTCTGCCGGTAGCCGCGCAAAAAAGCGCAAGCACCTCCTCGGGAAAGCCCTCGGGATAAGTGGGCAACGGATTTTCGGACACAAGGCCTGTCAGCTCCCAATGGCCGATGGTAGTGTCCTTACCTGCCGATTTTTCGCGCAGTCTTGCATAAGAGCCAACGGGTGCGTCCACACCGGACAAGCACTCCACGCCCTCGATGTTCCCAAGGCCAAGCCTTTGCATATTGGGAACGTGCAAAGCATCGGTTTTGCAAACAGTACCCAACGTATTGACGCCAACGTCGCCAAACGCAGCACTGTCCGGACACTGTCCGATCCCAAAGCTATCCAGCACAATCAAAAATACTCTCTTGCTCATTTTTTCGCCATCTCCACAGCGGTGTCCAGCGCGATCTCCATCATCTGCGTAAAGGAATTCTGACGTTCCTCTGCCGTGGTGAGTTCATGGGTAACCAAGCTATCCGAAATGGTGCAGAGTGCAAGGCCTCTCTTGCCGGCACGTGCCGCGTTGAGATACAGCGCAGCGGCCTCCATTTCCACAGCCATGACGCCCATTTTCGCCCACTTCATACCGTCTGCGGGATCGTCATTGTAGAAGGTATCCGAGGAAAGCAGGTTGCCCACGTGATAGCGCACACCCAGCTTTTCAGCCTGCTCGATAGCGGTCTTGAGCAGCGTGTAGTCCGCAATGGGAGCGATATTGCCGGGCAGATGATACTGATCGGCAAAGTTACCGTTCAGGCACGCGCCCTGACCGAATACCACGTCACGGATGTGGATATGCGGCTGCATAGAGCCTGCAGAGCCCACGCGGATGATGTTGTCAACGTCAAAGAAATTGAACAACTCGTAAGAGTAAATGCCGATTGAGGGCATGCCCATACCGCTGGCCATAACGGATACAGGCGTACCCTTATACGTACCGGTATAGCCGTGTACACCGCGCACGTCGTTGACCAGCACGGGATTGTCAAGGAAGGTCTTTGCGATAAATTCGCTTCTCTTGGGGTCACCGGGCATCAGCACGGTCTTGGCAAAGTCCTCAGGCTTTGCATTTATATGAGGGGTAGGATAAGGCTTGTTCGACATAATCGTTTCTCCTTTTCTATATACTGTATTTTATTTCTTTTCGGGGCTGCCCTCCATGAAGTACGCAGCCTCCATATCGGCCATGCAAAGTGCGTACGCCAAGGGGAACATTTCAAGCGCCTTGCCTACGTTGCCGGGGTCCTCGTTGCCCGAGAAGCCCATATGGTAACGGATGGCAAACGCCTCGTCGCGCGTCAGCTTCATGTAACCGGACACAATGTAGACCGACTTCTCACCGTGTCCGTAAGGCAGGTTATCCTCAATGGTATAGTATGGCACGCTCTCCCACTTGCCAAACTCGTTCTTGACGTTGCGGAATGAGGTCTTGTAAAAATTGACCTTGCAAACGTCGTGCAAAAGCGCTGCAATGGCAATGCTCTCCTCCGAGTAGGAAATGCCGTACACCTCCTTCATACGCGGGCGGTTCAGAATGTCGTGCAGACATTCGTAGACGTTCAGGCTGTGGCGCAAAAGCCCACCCTCAAAGTTGCCGTGATAGCGCGTGCTGGCGGGGGCTGTAAAAAAATCGCTTGCGTCCGAATCCAAAAACGAAAGCAGCTTATCGGCACCGTCGCGCTTGATGTACTTGTTATAAATTTCCAAAAATCTCTGTTTATCCTCGTGCAGTTGCATATATACCTCCGTCAACGCATCGTATTCCATAATCATTTTAACATATTTTTATGAAAAAGTAAAGGGCTTTTTGCATGTGTATCAAAAAAGCAGTGTTTACGCGATCAAACAAAAAACCCGCCGAAGCGGGTTTTTGAGTAGATTAGTCGCCTTGCTCGAAAGCTTGTGCAGCAGCAAACAATGCTTGGAACCGTTCGGTTTCACGAATCGGATCAAAAAGCGTCCAGGAAAGCGTGGGCAACAGCAAATTGGTTCTGTCATAAACATTCGCAGTATAACGGATTTCAAGATCGGGCAAAAACGGCAAAGTACTCTTGGTGATCACATTGTAATTCTTCGCAACAAAGCGTTGGTGAGCAATCATTTTTTCCAGCCAATCGATTGCTTCATCATATCGTCCAAGTCGCATACACATCTCAGCACAATCTTCATAGTTTACATTCAGACAAAACGGTAACTCCTTTTGCACATCACTCATCATACAGTCATAAAAATCGCAGTATAGCTTGAAACAGGAATATGCCTGTTCATACTTCCCGTCAGACCTCCACGAATACCCCAGCATTGCCAGCTGATGATGCAGATAATCCAATGCCTTATTGATATTGTCCCCATATTGTTTTCTGCTTTGCTCTTTTTTACCCAAGCAGTCGTACACGTCTGCCAACCAAGCACCGCCCTCTTCGTACTGATTAAAGACGTCAATTTTTTTTGCATGCTCTTCGGCCTTTTCAAAATTACGCATTTTCTTGTATAGCACTGCCAGCCATTTATTAGCAGCATTCAAGTAACGGCTGTCAGTACAGTGCGCAAGTATCACGTTGGCTTGACGAATACATTCATTTTCCCAAAATTGTCGCTCAGTTTTTTTGCCCTCCGCATCCGGATCCCAATAATACTGATCCAATAAACAGCAGATATTTCCGATTGAATAAGCCAAAAGCTCATAATTGTTCGGATAAGTTTTCAGTACGTTCAGCACGTCCTCACAACACTCTCTTCGATTCTCAAGAACGCTGAGATTTTCCGGTGGATTGCACAGTCTGTCCTCTGCTTTGGCCATACACTCTTCAATTTCCTTTTTACAATCGGTATCTTCCCTGCCAAATAATACGTCGGTGGACACACCAAAAGCGTTGGCTAAGGGAACAATCTGGGAAATATCCGGCATCCCCGTATTGTTTTCCCAACGACTGACTGCTTGATATGTAATATTCAGTTGTTCGGCAAGCTCTTCCTGCGTCAATCCGCGCTCCTTACGCAAGCTGCGGATGATTTGCCCCATCGATTTGCTCATGATTTATCTCCTTTGGATAGAATTCCGGTACCGTTGTTCTCATTATAGCAGATAACTCTCTACTTGTAAAGCGATGTAAATATGAGCGTTTCTCAAGTAAGCATTGAGTTAATACATGTAAAAAAAATTGTGAAAGAGCGTCCGTGGATGAATCTCACCCACCGCAACCGCGTCAGTCAATCGCTCCAAGTATTCGCGATTTACTTCCGCTGCGGTCCCCCCTCTCCCGCGGCGAGGGCTCTTGGTGTATGTCCGTCTTGTTTGACATCCCACCAAAGGGTAGCAATAATAAGCCCTCTCCGCGGGAGAGGGGGGATCGCAGCGAAGCGAGTTTTGGTAAGGTACGAACCAAAACGAGAGAAGCGGTTGCGGTGGGTGAGATTCATCCTACGGACGCTCCTTCACATTGTCAAAAAACGCACCCGCTATGCAGCGAGTGCGTTTGATATTTGATACCTTATGCTTGGGCGGGCTCGGTAGTCTGCTCGGCGGCAGCTTCAGCTGCCAACTCTTCCCTCTTGAGCTTGCGCACGCGGTGAATCCAGGTCACAGCGCAGCAGATCAGATGCACGCCCGCGGTCAGGATCCACGAAATGGGATACGAAATATACAACAGCTGAATATTCGTCGGGTCGATCGGACAGATAAACTCTATCCAAAGAATACGGAACGCACAAGAGCCGATCAGCGAAACCATCATAGGCAAAAAGGATTTTCCCATGCCGCGCATAACACCGCTGCCCACGTCCATGATGCCGCACAAAAAATACGTAAAGGCAATGATCTGCAATCGTCTGACGCCCGCATCGTGGACAAGAGCCTGTCCTGGGCGATAGATACCAAGCAACGATCTGCCGATGCCAAACCCGGGATAGCCAACCAAAACGCCCATGCCAAGACCTATCACAATCACGATTGCGAAGCAGATCAGCGCAGCGCGCAACACTCTGTCATACTTTTTCGCGCCCGTATTCTGTCCGATAAAGGTCAGCGCGGCATGATAGCAAGAGTTCATGGAGATATAAATAAAGCCTTCGATGTTCCCTGCCGTCGTGTTCCCCGCCTGTACGTGTACGGGATAGGTATTGACCGTGCTTTGGATCAGCGTATTGGACAGCGAGAAGAACGTGCCCTGCAAGCCTGCAGGCAAGCCGATACGCAGCATTCTTTTCAGCGAATCCTTGTCGATCGCCAGTTTTTTGAAATCAAGCTTACAGCTATCATCCAGCTTGACCATATGCGCAAGCACCATGAACATGGCAATGTACTGCGACACAGCGGTTGCGATACCGACACCGATCGCGCCCATGTGGAACACACAGACAAAGATCAGATTCAAAAATACGTTTGCAACACCCGAAAGCGTCAAAAAGATCAAAGGGTTCTTGGAGTCGCCCTTGGAACGCAGCACGGATGCAGCGTAGTTATATACCATAGATGCGGGAATACCGCAGAAATAAGCCTTCATATAAGGCACGGCCTCAACCAAAACCTCTTCCTTCGTACCCATCAAAACGAGCAAAGGCTTTGCCATACAAAAGCCGAAAACGCCTACGATAATGCCGGTGAAAACCGAAGTCAGAATGGCGGTATGTACTACCTTTCCCACGCCCTCGTGATCGCCTGCACCGATCTTCTGCGCAACAAGCACGCCTGCACCGACCGCAAGTCCCATGAACAAATTGACGATCAGATTGATCAGCGCACCGCAAGCTCCCACTGCAGCCACAGCCGCGTCGGCATTCTCGGCAAAATTGCCCACGACAACGATATCAGCCGCATTGTAAAGCAACTGAATAATACCCGTAAACATGACAGGCAGCATGAACAAAATGATCTTGCCAAGCATTGGGCCTTGCGTGTAATCCTTGCTTTTCTCATGCCCGTGCATACGGAATTTTCTCATATTTCCGCCAGATTTCAGCATTTTTCTCACTCCTTTGACAGTCCGAACTAAAATCTCATACGGAGGATATTATAATACAAATCGAAGCGGGAGTCAAGAGTTTAGGGAAATAAAGTGCGCAAAGCCACCCCGGCCGTATCGTCCTGAATGGCGATAAATCCCGATCTGTCATCCTCATTTTGCATTTTCTTGTCCGTTTCCGTTGACATCGGGGCATCAATTTGGTATAATAATTGTGTATGCAAATTTGATTTTCGGAGGACAAAATGGCACATTCCGACGAGATTTTTGAGAAAATAAATAAATTACGCCAAGAGGTGGCGCACCACGCAAAGCTTTACTACGTGGACGACACTCCCGTGATTTCGGACTACGAGTACGACCGCATGTTCTACGAGCTGCTCGCTCTTGAAGAGGCGCACCCCGAATACTTTGATCCCGCCTCGCCCACGCAGCGCGTAGGCGGAAAGGCACTGGACAAGTTTGCCAAGGTAACGCACCGCGTGCGCATGGACTCGCTTTCCGACGTATTCTCCTATGATGAGCTGACCGATTTTGTTTCGCGCGTGCACGCAGAGCTGCCCGATGCAGCGTTTTCGGTAGAGCCCAAGATCGACGGCTTGTCCTGCTCCCTGATCTATGAGAACGGTGTGTTGGTCACAGGCGCGACGCGCGGTGACGGTGTGACGGGTGAAGACATCACGCAAAACGTGCGCACCATCTTTTCCATTCCGCTCACACTTCCCGAGCCGCTGACCTTAACGGTGCGCGGTGAGGTCTATATGCCTCGTACTGTTTTCGAGCGCATCAACGCAAAACGCGAAGCGAACGGAGAAGCCCTCATGGCCAACCCGCGTAACGCAGCAGCGGGCTCGCTCCGCCAGCTTGACCCCCAAGTTACCGCATCACGTGCGCTGGACATTTTCATTTTTAACTATCAAGAGGGCGACCTCTACGCAGACGGGCATACCCCCAAAACGCATATGGAAACGCTTGACAGGCTGGATGCGCTCGGCTTCCCCGCGATCCGGCTGCGCACAGTTGTACACACAGCGGACGAGATCATTGCCCACATCCAAAAGATCGGGAGCATGCGCGACGATCTGCCCTACGATATTGACGGTGTGGTGGTCAAGGTCAATTCCCTTGCACAAAGAACCGTGCTCGGTCAGGGCGTCAGCACGCCCAAATGGGCAGTAGCGTATAAATTCCCGCCCGAGCAAAAGCAGACAAAGCTAAATGAGATCACCATTCAGGTAGGGCGCACAGGCGTGCTGACCCCCACTGCCGAGCTTTCGCCCGTCAGACTTGCTGGCACGACCGTTTCACGCGCTACGCTGCACAACATTGATTTTATCCGCGAACGCGGCATTATGCTGGGTGATATCGTGTCCGTACAAAAGAGCGGCGACATCATCCCCGAGGTGGTTTGCGCCCATCCGGAAAAGCGTGACGGCACGCAGATTCCCTTTTATATGCCCACGCATTGCCCCTCCTGCGGACACGAGGTGGTGCAAGCCCAGGGCGAGGTAGCTGTGCGCTGCATCAATCCCGCATGCCCTGCGCAGCTCTCACGCGGCATTGAGCATTTTGCCTCCAAGGACGCCATGGACATCGACGGTCTTGGCCCGCAGATCGTGGACGCACTGATCGATGCCGATCTGATCCACGATGCGGCAGACCTTTACGCGTTGCGTGCCGAGCAGATCGCCTCTCTTGAGCGCATGGGTGACAAATCCGCTGCGAATCTGATTGCTGCAATTGATAAATCCAAGCAAGCAGGGCTTGAGCGACTGATTTTTGCGCTTGGCATCCGCAATATCGGCCAAGTTGCCGCCACTGCCCTTGCGCGTCGCTACGGCACGTTGGATGCTTGCATGAACGCCACCGCAGACGAGCTTTGCGCGCTGGACGACTTCGGGCAGATCACGGCTGACTGTGTCATCGAATACTTCTCACGCCCCGAAAGCAAGCAGCTTTGCGCACGTCTTGCGGCTGCGGGAGTGCTGACCCAAGCAACGGCTGCTCCTGTGGGTGATAAGCTCGCGGGCCTGACCTTTGTGCTGACGGGCACGCTGCCCACCATGGGGCGCAGCGAGGCCGAGGCGTTAATCGTAGCCGCCGGTGGAAAAGCCTCTTCCTCGGTTTCCAAAAAGACCTCCTACGTAGTCGCAGGTGAGGCCGCAGGCAGTAAGCTGACCAAGGCGCAAAATCTTGGCGTGCCGATTATCGACGAGGCGGAATTGCTCAGAATGCTGTCCTAATAAAACCGTAGGGGCCATTCATGAATCGCCCGTAAACAAAATATTCTTCTCCCGTACGGGCGATTCGTGAATCGCCCCTACGGATTACGTTCCGGTATAATTCTTGATCCCCTGAAAGATCCCTTGGGCGAACAGCCTTGGATTTTCGTTCATCAAAGCCGCATCACCGGGATTGGTGATGAATCCCATCTCCAAAAGCACTGCGGGCATGGCAGTCTTGCGCAGCACGTAAAGTCCCGAGCGCACGAACGTACCGCGATCGGGCAATCCCGTGACGTTGGCAACTCCCTGCACGACATCCTGCGCCAGATCAAACGCTGCTCCCTCGCGTGAGTAAACAAACGCCTCGGTGCCGGTAGCCGAGGTGATCTCGGATGCGTTTGTGTGCAAGCTGATAAAATAATCCGCGCCCCAACTGTTTGCGTCCTGTACGCGCGTGCGCAGGCTGGAGTTCAGTGAATTTCCCAGCTGCGTGTCTGCCGTCGGACGCGAAAGGCGCACTTCATAATCGGGATCAGCGCGCAATAACGTTGCCAACTCTTGCCCGATGCGGTAGGTGATATTCTGCTCTCGCAGACCGTTCCCCTCCGCCCCTGCGTTCGGGTTGACGGGATTGTGTCCCTGGTCTATGTATATTTTTATCGCCATAAAAAATCCCCCTACAAAGTTTTATTTTCATTCTATGATACACGAAAGGAATTTGTTATGAGTTCCATGAAATCAGGCGAATACCGCGAAGAAAAGAATGCCATTATAGGCGGCATGCTGTACCTTGTCGCCACCCCCATCGGCAACCTTGCGGATCTTTCCGAGCGTGCGGTCAAGGTGCTCTCAGAGGTCGATTTTATCGCTGCTGAGGACACGAGAAATACGCAGAAGCTCTTGACCGTTTTAGGGCTTTCCAAGCCCATGGTGTCGTATTTTGAGCACAACAAGCGTGAGCGCGGTGAGCAGATCATCGAGCGCTTGCAAAACGGAGAATCCTGTGCGCTTGTAACCGACGCAGGCACACCTGCCGTGTCCGATCCGGGCGCGGATCTTGTGGTGCTGTGTGCCGAGCGAGACGTGAGCGTCACAAGCATCCCCGGCTGCTGCGCGGCCATCACGGCTCTCACCCTGTCCGCGCTGCCCACGGGACGCTTTACCTTTGAGGGCTTTCTTTCCACCAACAAGGCTGAGCGTCGCGAGCATTTGCATGATCTGAAAAACGAAAAACGCACCATGATCTTTCACGAGGCACCGCACAAGCTGCGCACCACTCTGTCCGATCTTGCCGCTGCTTTTGGCGGTGAACGACGAATCTCGCTTTGCCGTGAGCTAACCAAGCTCAATGAGGAGGTCGTCCGCACCACGCTTGACGGTGCGATCGCGCTTTACGAGCAAAAGGAGCCGCGCGGTGAATACGTGCTTGTTATTGAAGGCATAACCGAACAGGCAACAGAAGAGATTGCCTTTTGGCGCAATATGACCGTCCCCGAGCACGTGCAATACCACGTGGATGCGGGTATGAGTCAAAAGGATGCCATCAAAGCGGCAGCCAAGGATCGCGGTGTGCATAAAAGTGAAGTCTACGCACAGATGGTGGAGCATAAAAACAGTTGATTTTGGCAAGATTTTGTCGTTTTATTGCACTATTCCCCGAATTTTCCCGACAAATAACCGCGCTCGTTGCACAATTTTGCATTATTTTGAAATTTTCTTGCAAAAAACTGTTGCACTCAGCACGCTTGTGTGATATGATATTAACATGAATTCCCCTACAACAAGGAGTACCGCTATGGAAAAATGTAAAGTCGGCGTCATTGGCGCCACAGGTATGGTCGGTCAGCGTTTTCTGACCCTTTTGGAAAACCACCCCTATTTTGAAGTCACCGCGCTGGTCGCATCCCCCCGCAACGCGGGAAAGACCTATCAAGAGGCGCTGGACGGCAGATGGAAAATGTCTACCCCTTTGCCCGAAAAATACAAGAATATGATCATCATCAGCTCGGAAGACATTGAAACGGTCAAGGGTCTTGTTTCGTTTGTTTTCTGCGCTGTCAACATGAAAAAGGACGAGATCAAGGCGCTGGAGGAGGCTTATGCCAAAGCTGAAATTCCGGTCGTTTCCAACAACAGCGCACACCGCTGGACGCCCGACGTTCCCATGGTCATCCCGGAGGTCAACGCTGACCATTACGAGGTCATCGAAGCGCAGAAAAAGAGACTTGGCACAAAGCGCGGCTTTATCGCGGTCAAGCCCAACTGCTCGATTCAGGGCTACGTACCTGCGCTGAGTGCGCTCAAGGATTTCGGCATCAAGGAAATGGTAGTCACCACCTACCAGGCGATCTCGGGCGCGGGCAAGACCTTCAACGAATGGCCCGAAATGATCGACAATATCATTCCCTTTATCGGTGGCGAGGAAGAAAAATCCGAGCAGGAGCCCCTGCGCATCTGGGGCAAGGTCGAAAACGGCCAGATCGTCAAGGCTGACGGCCCCGTGATCACCTCGCAGTGCATCCGCGTACCTGTGACCGATGGCCACATGGCAGCTGTGTTTGTAAAGTTTGAAAACAAGCCCGAAAAGGACGTCATTCTGGAGCGCTGGAAGAATTTCTCCGGCAAGCCTCAGGAATTGGGACTGCCCAGCGCACCCGCGCAGTTCATTACTTACATGGAAGAAGACAACCGTCCGCAGACCAAGCTGGACCGTGACATTTACGGCGGCATGGGTGTGACGGTCGGCAGACTGCGCGAGGACACCATTTACGACTACAAATTCGTCGCACTTGCACACAACACCCTGCGCGGTGCGGCAGGCGGCGCGCTGCTTTGTGCAGAGCTGCTTTATAAGCTGGGGTATTTTGATTGAAATTTGCTTAGTTAAAGGGCAGAGGTATCTCGAGCTGCAGAATTAGCGGGAAAATAGCAGGAATTTGTTCGATTATGAGCAAATTCCTGCTACTTTTATTCATATATAGCGGTGAAAGAGCGGTGGAATGGTAACCCCCACCACCGCAACCGCGTCAGTCGTTGCCCTCGTACCTCGGCCAACGCCTTCCGCTGCGGTCCCCCTCCCGCAACGGGGAGGCTCATTACACATCCGATTTTGCGCGGATCTCCGCTTAGGTAAGGCTTTTTACATCCGTCTATCTCGCATGATCGACTCGGATGCCCGCGACAAAGCCTCCCCGCTGCGGGAGGGGGACCGCAGCGGAAGAGAATTTCGCGGAGCAGCTGCGAAATGATCGACGCGGTTGCGGTGGTGGGGGTTCCCGCTTCACTGCTCCTTCACGTCTTTCAATAGTGAAAAGCAGAAGCCTTTGACTTCTGCTTTATTTAATTTACCGCTAATCTATCATCCTCATACCTCTGTCCTTTTGTTATAGAATCTTCTTGAATAATAAATCATCCGTACTCACACCAAAATTCATGGCAATCAATAGTACCATCTGTATATCGGGCAACGCTACCCCTCTTTCCCATTTTGAAACTGCTTGAGGTGTGACATGTAACATATTTGCCAACTGTGCCTGTGTCATCCTCCGCTCTTGTCGTAAATTGCGAATATTTCGTGCAAGCTGACTCAACATTTCTTCTCAATCGGAAGCCAAAGTTCACAGTATCTTTGGTGTTGCTTCTCGCCTTCATACCAATGCGTAAGCAAAAGCTCAGGGGCATTTGCAAGCTGGTATCCGGAGCTTGGCAACCATTCGCTGACAATCCTCTTTCGTAAGTCCAAAAAGATTGCTGTGGGAAATCTGCACCGTTCGGTTTCAAAAATCGCGTACGTGCCTTTTGGGATGGTGACATTTTCAAAATACTTTGCGCATTCCTCGCCAAGTATGCCTCTCTTGTTCAAATTATTGCGGCAGTACTCGTTGAGCTGACTCGCAATATAAAAGTCATACCCATCATCGCCAATGTTCGTAATAATATCGTAGGTGCTGACAACGTCACCCGAAAGCCCCTGAAGTATATACTGCAGAGGTCTTGTAGTAACGTACATTTCTTCCTCTTGCTTAAAACGTTCACCCGGAACGCCGGTAAAGCGACGCTTATACCCCGTCAAAACCATTTGTTCTTTTTCTTCAATTCTGTAATTCATAACACTACCGCCTTCCAATGATATTTTGATAGACAGGCGAGAAAAGGATTTGAGCGTTTTTCCGTTCGTACGCGCCTCGGATGGCGACATACCGTGAAATGCACGAAACGCCTTGGCAAAGCTATCGGGGCTATCATATCCGTATTTCAAAGCCACGTCAATGACCTTTTCTTTCCCTTCTGCAAGCTCCGCACCCGCAAGCGATAAGCGACGCATACGGATGTACTCGCCAAGCGTATAGCCGCAAAGGATACTGAACACTCTTGAAAAGTGATAACTTGATGAAAAGCTCTCTGCAGCGACCTTTTCATAGTCAATCTCCTCGGTCAGATGCGCCTCAATATAGTCAATTGCCCGTTGCATTCCCACAATCCAATCCATCTCTTTATCCCTCCTGTCCGGTAATATTCTATCATAAGCTATAAGAAAAATCCCGACATTTTCTGCGCTTTGATGTCGGGATTTTCAGATGATGCGAACCGTCGAGGATGGCGGTCCCTTGTATAATAAAGTCATCCCCAAAATAGGGATAAAAATGGTATAATAGAGATAACATTGTGGATTGGTTTTGTCCCTTCCGACGTACACGATGCGATCGGTTCTTGTAGGCTACGACCACGGTCTCAAAGGTAAAG